>NZ_DBMDHH010000016.1:0-56512 GCF_057433415.1 Anaerotruncus sp.
GTCCCGAAGGGACAAGTGGCGCCTGTGGCCCTCTTTGAATGCGCGTCGCCGCTCTGCGGCGCTCGCCGCAGGCGAGGAGCGCATCTAAAGCCCCGCCGGGCACAGCGAGGCAAATCCAAAGCGCCCCGGAGGGGCGCGCAAAAACCCCTGGCCGCAGGGCGGCGGCCGCCGCTCCCCAAACGGGAAAGAAAGAAAATTTTATCGGAGTATAAAGCGCTTGCCTAGCGTTCAAAATAATACCGGAGGTGTAACCACAAAATGAATGATTCTTATAATCCAAAGAGCAAATTCAGTAAATTCATGGCAGGAAAAGGTTTTTACATTGCCCTTGCGATCTGTGTGGTGGGAGCTGGTACCGCCGCATGGGTGGCGGTAGACAAAACCATCGAGCGGATCGATCAAAATAACGACCGCGTGATCGAACAGCAGGCCCCATCCAGCACACAGGAGCCGGCCTACGGTTTCCCCGATCTGGAGGAGGCGGGAAAAGCGCAGAGCGGCGTCGGCGTCGACGGCAACAAGTCGGCCTCGCCCTCCTCGTCTACAGCGCCTTCGTCCTCCTCCGCGGCTGCGTCCAAACCGGACGAGCCCTCCGTAGAGGCAAAGGCGCAGCCCGAGCCGCAGCCCTCCTCCTTCGTCTTGCCGATCTCGGGCGAGATCTTCGCGCCCTACAGCGGCGGTGAGCTTGTCAAGAACGCCACGCTGAAGGAATGGCGCACCCATGACGGCATCGATATCAAGGCCGACAAGGGCGCGCAGGTCAAGGCGGTTTGCGACGGCAAGGTGACCGCCGTGCGCGACGACCCGCTGATGGGCATGACCATCGAGATCCTCCACCACGACGACATCACCTCGATCTACTGCGGACTGGATAAAAAGACCTCCGTCAAGGAGGGCGACAGCGTCCAGGTCGGCCAGGCGATCGGCACGGTCGGCGATATCCCCTGTGAAATCTCCCTCGATCCCCACCTCCATTTTGCGATGAAGGTCGGCGGCGCGTGGGTCGATCCCCTCAAAACGATGGGCAAAGTTTCTGACTGACTTCCTATTCTCCCATAGAACAGCGCGGCGGCCGCCGGGATTTCTCGGCGGCCGCCGCGCGTTTTGGTCGGTTTATCCCTCCAGCAGGCGCCCGTCCCGCCAGAGGTAGCGGTCGGCGCAGACGCCCTCCCCGGCGCGCACACAGAGGAGGACCGCCAGTCCCTCCCCGGACGGGGTGACGCTCACGACGATCAGCTCCGTCCGCCCCCTGCGTTCCTCCGTGCGGGCGAGCGCGCGCCTCACCGGCTCGGGGATCCCGTCCGGAAGGGGCGCGGACGGGGCGGGCGGAAGCGGGGCGGCGGGTTCGGAGGCCGCGGCGCCGCACCCGGCGGCGAAGAGCATCGCCGCCAGGAACAGGCCCGCCGCGATCCGGCCGGATCTCCGCATATCCCCCACCTCAACAATCACGCAAAGTATAATCGTATTATAACGCATCATAATTATAAATACAAGTACTTTAGGATTTATAGTGAGTTTTCTTTGCCGCGCTTTTCATTATCCTTTTATTATAGGCGCGTCCGTGCACGGGGCGCGCAGGGAGGGAAGCGGAAACAAATGTATGTGGATTACAGCCTGCTCGGCAGGCGGATCGCCTATCTGCGCCGCCGCAAGGGCCTGACGCAGGAACAGCTCGCGGAGCGCGCGGACGTCACCAACAACTACATCTCGCACATCGAGAACTGCCGTTCGATCCCCAGCCTCGAAACGGTCGTCAAGCTGTGCGGTGCGCTGGGCGTGACGCCCGACGAGCTCCTGCTGGGCACGAGCACGCACGAGCAGAACTACCTGAACAGCGACATTCTGCGCAAGCTGGAGGGCTGCACCCCCGCCGAACGCCGCCTGGTAGACGGCTTCATCGACCTGCTGGTCGACCAGCGGGAGGCCTGACCCGGGGCCGTTCGCCGCGGCGGCGCGCGCGCGTAACATGAAAAAAGGCCCGCGCAGAGCGCGGGCCTTTTTTCATTCGTCAGCGGTCGACGTGCAGCTTTCCGTCCCGGAAGTAGTAGTCCACCCCGTCGAGCGTCGTGGTGTAGGTGTTGTCGAGCGCCTCCTTGCGCAGGATGCGGGTCGGGGCGCAGACCGCGACCGAATTCGCGGGCATGTCCTCATAGACCACCGCGTTGGCGCCGATCCGGCAGTTGTCCCCGACGGTGATCCCCCCGACGATCTTGGCGCCCGCGCCGATATAGACGTTGTCGCCGATCGTGGGCGCGCCGGGGCACTTGCTGCCGGGCAGGGTGTTGGAGCCGATCGTCACCTGCTGGAAGATGACCACGTCCCGCCCGAGCTTCGCGCCGTTGGAAATGAAAATCCCCTGCACGCCGTGCGGGAAGCAGGGCGTCCCGACGAACTCGCTGTCGAGCCCCACAAAGCTGCCCCGCCGCAGGAAATAGTTCCCGTAGGTGAGCTTCATCAGCTTGCCGGGGCGCTTTTGCAGGCGCGCCTTGAGCCCCCAGATCGACTTGTAGCGCAGCATCGCATACGCCTCGAGAAAGGGGCGCAGGATGGAAAAAATCAGGTCCTTCAAAGGGATGTCCTCCTTTAAAAAACGGCCCTCAGACGAGGGCCGTTTTGCCGGTGTCCGCTAGGAGATCTTCTTGGCCATGACGACGAACCGCTGGTTGTCGCCCGCGCCGAGCACCCGCGTGCAGGTGGAGAGGGTGATGATCTTGTCGTTCGGGCCGACCGTGACGCCGAAGTCGTGGATGCTCTTGGCCTTGGCGGTCGAGATGATCTGGTTGACGACCGCGCCGTCCGCGTAGTTGTAGCCGAAGCTCAGGTCGGTGTAGAAGACGGTGAACACCTGGTAGAGGTGGTCGCCGCCGAGCGTGGCGACGCGGATGTAGGGATTCGCCTTGGCGAATTCGGCGTTGTCGTAGGCGGCGAGCTGGGCGAACATCACGTCGCCCGGATTGCCGATGCGCACCGGCCGCCAGCAGTTGGTCCAGTTGTGCCCGTAGAGCACGCAGTTGCGCGAGGTGATCTCGCCGTTCGCGTCAAATTTGGTGTCGCCGTCCGCCCAGATGACGCCGTTGCGGCTCGCCTCTTTATAGTAGCCGCGGCTGGTGTAAAAATTGGTGTTCGCGTTGTAGACGAGCGGGTAGCTGATGTTGGTGTTCGCGATGGTGATCCAGCCGAACACGTCGGGGTTGACCGCCTTCCACCCGGCGATGTCCCCGGCGGCGGGAGGCGTGAAGGTCGCGCCCTCCTCCTTCTCATAGGTTTCGGCGCGGGATTTGAGCAGGCGGGAGAGCTGCACCGCCGTCACCGGCTCGTAACGGGTCGCGCCGGCGAGCGCGTCCACCTCCGGCTGGCTGCTTTCCGCCGGCTCCGCAGGCGCGGAAACAGGCTCCGCCTCGGAGACGGGCTGCTGCGGCTGCGAGGCCTGCTCCTCCTGTACGGAGGAGCTCGGGGAGACGGGCTCCCTGCGGGTGAGGTCCATGCCGGAGACCGCCGAGACGAGCCCCCAGCCTCCGGCCGCCACCGCGAGCACGATCACCGCGAGGGACGCGCGGCTGCGCAGCACGCGGGGGATGCTCCGGTTGTTGGTGTACCAGTCAAGGAAGTCGCACACGGCCGACTTAACGCCCACGCAGAAATAGTAGACCCCGCGCAGGAACTTTTTGAGCAGATTCATAGAAAACCCTCTTTATCCTCTTTATCATTCTCCCGGCGGCCCCGCCGCCCCAAACAGTCCAGTTACAATTTCAAATTATAGCACATTCCCGTCGGATTGTGGAGAGGAAATTTTATAAAACTCCCGGATGCCGCCGAAAAAGCGGGCCGCCGCCCGGCGGCCCGCCCCCGCCGGGGGCTCCGGCCTATTTGACCTTGGTGCCGGGGTAGTAGTGCTTCAGGATGTCGAGGTAGTCCCAGCCCTCCTCGGCGGCGTAGAGGTTGGCTCCCGTCTGGCTCATGCCGACCCCGTGGCCGTAGCCGTAGGTCGTGAAGGTGAACTCGTCGCGGCGGGAGGAATAGTCGATCTCGAAGGCGGCGGAGCGCAGGCCGAGCACATTTTCCCGCAGGACCCTGCCGGTCACCGTCTTCCTGCCCACCCGCACCGACTTGACGTACATGCCGCCCTCGGTGTAGTCCTCGATGTCAAACCAGTCGTCCGGGTCGTCGCTGTAGTCGTAGAGGTCGATCTTGAGGGCGCTCTTCACCTTTTTGGCGACGGCGTCCGCGCTCAGCTTGACGCTGACCTCATAGTTCCTGGCCATCTCGTCGATCTCACTGTCGACCGACACGAGGTAGGGGTAGCTGCCGCCCCACACGTCCTCCGAGGCGATGGTCACGCCCGCCGAGGTCGCGTAGAAGGGGGTGAAGGCGAGCTTGTTTTTGTAGTAGACCGCCTCGCCCGCGACCTCCTCGACCGCGTCGTACACCTCGTCGCTCGGCGTCCTGGTGCCGAGGTAGGGGGTGATGCCGCTCTTGTTCTGCTGCTTGATGAAGGTGTAGGCGGCGACCGCCTGCGCCTTGATCGCCTCCTCCTCGAAGCCCGCGCCCATCTCGTTCATGACGACCCGCGCGACGATGTCCGTCGCGCGCCCGGTCGTCTTTTTGCCTCCCGTCACGATCGTGAGCTTGTCGTTGGCGGAGCTGCGCACCGTCGCGGCCGCGACCTGCGTCTCCCCTTCGCCGCCCTCGTCGCCGCCGCCCGTCTCCTCGACCGGCTGGCTGCTCTCGGGGGAGGGCTCGGGTTCCGGCTCCGGCTCCGGCTCGCTGGGCGGCGGCGCCTCGGAGGAGGCCGCCGTCTCGCTCGAGGCGGGCGGGGGCGGAGGCGTTTCACTGCTCGCCGGGGGCGGCGCGGCCTCGCTCGACGCGGGCGGCGTCACCGTGCTCGCCGTGCTGCTGCTCGACGAGGCGGACTCCTTCTCCTTGTCGCGCGCGATGCTCTCCGCCTCGTCGGCGTACTGCTCCGCCTTTTCAAATTCCTTCTTGGCCGAATTGGCCGCCGCCAGCGCGTCCTGGTACGCCTGCTTGGTCACGCCGGACGGATGCTTCTCGTAGATCTCCCGCGCGAGGTCGGACGCGTCGAGCGCGTCGTAATAGGCCTGCTTCGCGCGGTCCATCGCCTGCGCCGCCTTGTCCGCCGCGCCGCGCGCCTCGGAGGCGCCCGCCGAGCCGCGCCCGGCCCTGTCGAGGTAGTTCTGCGCCTCATCGCGCGCCTCGCGGGCCTTTTTCAGCGCGTACTGCGCGTCGTCGGCGTAACCGAGCGCCCGATCGTCGTACTCCGTCTGCGCGGCGCTCTGCGAGGAGGACGGGGACGCCGCGGCGGAGGAACCGCCCGCCGCGCCCGACGCGCCGGCGCTGGCCGCCGCGGAAGCGCCCGGCAGCTCGGGCACGAGGCCCGCCGCCGACTCGGTCTTGGCGTTCTTGACCGCCTCCGCGGTCGCCTGCCCGCCCGCGAAGCCCGCGGGCAGCTTGACGTTCTGGTTGACGCTGTAGGTGATGTCGCTGCCGTCCGCCTTCTCCCCGTCGCGCACCCGGCGCCCGACCACGACGGTGCGCACATGCGCGTCGTCCGAGACGGGCCCGAACTCGTAGGAGCAGGTGGAGAGCATGAGGAACTTGTCGCCGAACTGGACGTCGACGTTGGAACTGTAGTAGGAACGGCTGGTGATCTCGTCGACGAAGGTGTTGAAGGTGGCCTGGTCGCCGAGGTCCAGGTAGGTGTTGTAATAGAAGATCGGGCCGTAGGCCTCCTTGGCGTTGGTGATGAAGACGGCCATGATCTTATAGTCGTTGTCCCGGTAGACGTCGTCGAAGGAGATGACCGGGTGCTCCCGCAGATACTCGATGCCCGCCGTGGGGTTGGCGAAATCCTTGGTGCCGCTCGCGCCCTTGTACTTCATCAGCTCGCCGAACATCTGCCCGTCGGTCATGTTGTGGCCATAGATGATGTAGTTGTCGCTCTGCGGCTCCATCGAGTCGTTCGCCTCGAGCCAGGGGATGCCGTATTTGTTGTCCTTGCGGTAGAAATCGCGGCGCAGGTAGTAGCTGTTGTCGATATAGTGCACCACCGGGTAGTTGACCTGGGTGCCGTCGATCGAAAGCCAGCCCGCCACGTCCTCGTTGATCTGGTAGAGGTTGGCGAACTTCTTCTGGTATCCGGCGGGATAGCCGTCGGGCACCTCGATATTGCCGTCGTCCTCGATGCCGAGCGCGGCGCTGTACGCCTTGGCGATCTCCTCGTTCTGGCTGCGGTTTTTGGCCGAGCCGCCGTAGAAGCTGACGAGGTAGGCCGCCGAGCCGATGAAGACGCAGACCGCCACGATGAGGATGAGCTTGCGCACCACGTCGGCGGGGGCGTCCCCTCTGGCCGGGAAGACCGCCGCGAGAAAGCCGCGTTTCTTCTTCTGCGCGCCGGGGCCCTCCCCCTTCGCGCCGGCCGCGGCCGGCGCGGACAGCCTGCCCGCCGCCGCGTCCTTCAGCGGCGCCCCGCCCGGGAGCCTTCCCGGCAGGGCGGTTATGTACAGCCGCACAAGGTCGAGCGCGGCCAGGCAGGCGGCGTAGCGGATCGCCTCGGGCGGGGTGTCCTTGGGGAGCGAAAGGCTCCTCGTCCAGACCTCCTTCGCGTCGCAGAGGGCGATGTGGACGGTTCCCGTCCGCTTCGCGTCCTCGCCGCGTCCGCCGGCGTTGCCGGTAACCGCGAGCCCGAGGGCGGATTTTCCCTTCTCCATCGCGCCCTGCGCCATGGCGGCGGCCGTCTGCGGGCTTACGGGGCCGTATTTCTTGAGGAGCTTGGCGGACACGCCGAGGGAATCCTGCTTGATGCGGTCGGAGTAGGCGGAGACGCCGTAGGCGACCGTCCCCGCGCCGCCGGGCGCGGCGGAGAGCAGCTCCCCGAGCGACCCGCCGGTGCACGCCTCGCCGAGGCTGACGGTGAGCTTCGCCCCGGCCAGCAGTCCGGCCGCGACCTGCGGGAGGGGCCCGCAGTCGACGCCGAAGACCGCCTCCCCGAGGCGCTTTTCGATCTCCTTCACGACGGGCGCGCAGATGGCCGAGGCCTGCGCCTTGTCGGCGGCGCGCGCCGTGACGCGCACCTGGAATTCGCCCCGCCGGGGATAGACGGCGACGGCCGGGTTCTGCGAGCGCAGGATGGGGCCGAGCTTTTCGCGCATCTCCTTTTCATCGGGGCCGTAGACGCCCACCGTGCGGGTCACGACGGCGGCGTCGGAAAACTTCGCCAGATAGGGCATGACGCTGTGCTGGAACATCGGGACGAACTCCCGCGGGTCCTCGGGCACCATCAGCAGAAACTGGTTGCCCGCCGACAGCGCGCAGCCGGGGGTGACCCCGCGCACGCCGGGGAAGACCACCGACTGCTCGGGCATCATCGCGAGCCTGGCGACCTGCTGTGGCATCTGCCGCCCGGCGCGCTCATAGGCCTCCTTCATCCGCTTGAGGCTCGGCTCGTGCATGACGAGGCGGCGGGAGAGCCCCTCGCAGACGGTCTCCTTGGCAATGCCGTCCGGCCCGGGGCCGAGCCCGCCCATCAGGATGACCACGTCGCTGCGCCCGAGCGCGCGCGCGATCGCCGCGCGCAGGCTCTGCACGCTGGTCCCCACGGCGGCGGAAGCCCCCACCTCGATCCCGCAGGTTCCGAGTTCCTTTTCGAGTAACCGGGTGTTTGCCGCCAGCGCGCCGTCCTCGGCAAGGGCGGCGCCGACGCCGATAATCTCAGCGATCAAGCAAAACCCTCCTTCTTCTTGGTGTGCGGCGTTTTAGCCGATCGTTTCCATCCGCGTGTTTTCCGTCGCACACGCGAGCATCGCCTCCGCGTCCAGGCGGCTCTCCGCCTCCAGAACGTAGCCGAGGCGGGGTTTTGTCTTGGGATGCCGGGGGGTGAAGACGGTGCAGCAGTCCTCGTAGGGCAGGATCGAGGTCTCGAACGTGTCGATCTTGTTGGCGATCCGCACGATCTCGTCCTTGTCCATGCCGATCACCGGGCGCAGCACCGGCAGGTCGCTCGCCACATCGGTGCAGGCGAGCGCGTCGAGCGTCTGGCTGGCCACCTGCGCGAGGCTCTCCCCCGTGATGAGCGCGCCGCAGCCGTTTTCCCGCGCGATCCGCGCGGCGATCTTCATCATCATCCGCCGCATCACGACGGTGAAGATGTCCTCGGGGCAGTTGTCCCGGATGGCCTCCTGGATCTCGGTGAAGGGCACGACCGCCAGCCGCACCCGCCCGCACCAGGCGGACATCTTTTTGCAGAGGGTGCGCACCTTTTCGAGCGCGAATTCGCTCGTGTAGGGCGGGCTCACAAAGTGCACCGCCATGACCTCCAGCCCGCGCTTGGCCATCATCCAGCCCGCCACCGGGCTGTCGATGCCGCCGGAAATGAGCAGCATCGCCCGCCCGCTCGTGCCGACCGGGAGCCCTCCCGCGCCGTGGAGCTGGTCGGTGTGCAGGTAGGCCGCCACCTCGCGGATCTCCACGTAGACGGTCACGTCGGGGTGGTGCACGTCCACCGTGAGGCGGGGGTACGCCTCGAGCAGCGCGGCCCCCATCTCCATGCAGATTTCGGGCGACTTCATCGGGAAGGTCTTGTCCGACCGCTTGGCCTCCACCTTGAAGGTCCGCGCCCCCTCGAGCGCGTCCCGCAGATAGCCCGGGGCCGCCGCGCGGATCTTCGCGAAGTCCTTTTCCACGATCGCCGCGCGGGTGAGCGCGGCCACGCCGAAGACGCGCGAAAGACGGTCGACCGCCTCGTCGATATCGATCTCTTCGCTTTCCGGCTCGACGTAGATCGTCGACTGGGCGCTGCGGATCTTAAAGCTCCCGAGCGTCTCCAGCCTGCGCCGGCAGTTTTTCATCAGCACTTCCTCAAAGGAGCGGCGGTTGAGCCCCTTGAGCGCCAGCTCGCCGCATTTGAGCAGTATCAGTTCCTTCATTCGTTTCCCTGTCCCATCCTGTTATTTGTGCGCCACCCTGGCGATTCCTTCGCGGAGGGCCGAAACCAGCATGTCCAGCTCCTCCTCGCTTGTCCCGTAGATGAAGCTCGCGCGCAGCGCGCCGTCCACCACCGGGGCGGGCAGCCCCATCGACAAAAGCACGGGGCTTTTTGCCCCCTTCGAGCAGGCCGACCCGCTCGAAACAAAGACCCCCCGGCTCTCGAGAAAGTGGAGCATCGTCTCCGAGCGGTAGCCGGGCACCGAAAAATTCACGATGTAGGGGGAGCCGTCCGCCGGGGAGATCAGCCGCACCCCGCTCATTTCCGAAAGCTGTTCCCGCAGGCGGTCCCGCAGGGCTTCGGCGCGCGCGAAATTCTCCGGCACCTTCCCGTTAAGCGCGGCGCACGCCGCGCCGAACCCGGCGATCGCCGGGAGGTTCTCGGTGCCCGAGCGCAGCCCCCGCTCCTGCCCGCCGCCGCAGATCTGCGGCAGGACGCGCACGCCGCGGCGAATATAGAGGGCCCCGGACCCCTTGGGTCCGCAGATTTTATGCCCGCTCACGCTCATCAGGTCGATCTCCATGCGGGAGACGCGCAGCGGCAGCTTGCCAAACGCCTGCACCCCGTCGCAGTGGATGAGCGTCTCGGGATTTTTGCGGCGGATGCGCTTCGCGGCTTCCGCCACCGGGAAGATTGCGCCCGTCTCGTTGTTGACGAGCATCATACTGACGAGCGCCGTGCGTTCGTCGACCGCGTCGGCGAACGCCCCGGCGTCGAGCTTCCCATCCGGGCCGGGCTTCACGTACGCGACCTCCCAGCCCTCCGACTCGAGCCGCCGCATCGCCTCCGAGACGGAGGAGTGCTCCGCCGCCGTCGTGACGAGCTTTTTTCCGCGCCGCGCGCGCGCCGCCGCGCCGCCGAAGACCGCGAGGTTATTCGCCTCGCTGCCCCCCGAGGTGAAGGTCACGCACTCGGCCTGACACCCCAGCAGCGCCGCGACCGCCTCCCGCGCCGCAGCCATCTCCCGCGCCGAGGCAAGCCCCATTGCGTGCAGGGAGGAGGGATTCCCAAAGCAGTCCCGCATCATCCGCGCCGCCGCTTCCACCGCCGCCGGACAGGCGCGCGTGGTCGCCGCGTTATCCAGATATGCCGTTTTTTCTTCCATCAATCCCCTGCTCCCATCTCTGCCAAGGCGCATACCGCCCTATTATCCGTTTTAGTATAGCGCAATTCCGCTTTTTTTTCAACGAATGTCCACCAAAATTCTCATATTTTCAATATTTGTTCACAAAATAACAGGGTGTATATCCGAATTTCAACAATTTTTCCGGGAGGTACCTTCATGAACGTCGCCCTCTCCAAACGAGCCCTCATCCGCATCATCAGCTTTTTGGCCGCCGTCCTGCTGGTGGCCGCCGGCATCGCCGTGCAGCAGCACGCCGCCGCGCGCGACTACCGCCTCCAGCTCGAGAACACCTATGCCCGCGCGCTCGGCGAGCTGTCGAGCTATCTCGCGAACATCTCCGCCGACCTGGAAAAGGGCCAGTATGTCGGCACCCCCACGCAGCTTTCCCAGATGTCCGCGCGCATCTGGCGGGAGAGCGGCGGCGCGAAATCCGCCCTCTCCTCCCTGCCGGTGAGCGACCTGCACATGGACAACACCTATAAGTTCCTGTCGCAGGTGGGCGATTACGCGATGGCGCTCTCCAAAAAGGTGGCGGCCGGCGCGCAGCTCTCCGAGGAGGACCGGCAGAACGCGGAGGCGCTGCGCGAATACGCCGCCAAGCTCAACGACTATGTCGGCGGGGTCGAGCGGCAGGTGCGGGACGGCCGCATCGACGTGACTGCCCTGCGCACCGCGCGTCATGACGGCGGCGACGACACCGAGGGCACCCGGCCCGCGGGCGTATCCGCCGGGTTTGAGGACGTGGAGCAGACGATGACCGGATATCCCACCCTCATCTATGACGGGCCCTTCTCCGACCACCTGCTCACCCGGCGGCCCCGCCTCACCTATGGGCGCCCGACCGTCACCCCCGACGCGGCGCAGCAGGCCGCGGCTTCGGCCGCCCGCCTCAACCCCGGGGACCTCGCCCGCGCGGACGACGAAAATTCCAACATGCCCTCCTACACCTTCAAGGCGGAAAATCTGAGCATCGGCGTGACCAAGGCGGGCGGGCTCGTCACCTACCTGATCAACGGCCGCGAAATCGGCGAGGAACGCCTGCGCAACGACGCGATCTTTCGTTTCGGGGAGGATTACCTCACCTCGCTCGGCTATGAGGACATGCGCGCCACCTACTATGAGAAGGCGGACGGCGTCTGCACGATCAACTACGCCGCGACGAGCGGCAACGTCATCCTCTACACCGACCTCATCAAGGTCGGCGTCGCGCTCGACGACGGCAGCATCGTCTTTTACGATGCGCGCGGCTATATCAACAACCACCGCGACCGCACCCTGGGCGAGCCCGCCATCACCGCCGAGGAGGCCCTCCAATCGGTGAGTCCCTCGCTGACCGTGCTCTCCGAGCGGCTCGCGCTCATCCCCACCAGCGGACAGAACGAGGTGCTCACCTATGAGTTCCAGACCCGCGCGGGCGAAGGCGACGACGCGCAGAAAATCCTCGTCTATGTCAACGCCTCCACCGGCGCGGAGGAACAGATTCTGCTGCTTCTGGAGACGCCCGAGGGAACGATGACGAAATAACCTGGGGAAGCTTTCGAGAAAGTTTCCCCGGGATCCCTTCAAAGCTTTGGGTTCAGGCGCGCCCCCAGCGCCCCCACGCCCGCCGTTCGTGAAACTTCGTCCCAGGAAACGGCTTCTCAGGGGGCTCTGAAAAGCCCCCTGAAACCCGAAACGTTTGGTTCAGGCGCGGCCCCGGCGCACCCGTACCCGCCGCCCGTGAAACTTCGTCCCCAAACCAAACGTTTTGCCAGCTTTTTCAAAAGCTGCGGGGCCGCGGGGCCGCGCCCCGCGCCGCACCCGCAGGCGCGGAACGCTCCGATCCTCCGGGCGCATTTTCTTTGCTTCTTTCTTTTGCAAGAGAAAAGAAAGAAGCTCCTCGCGCGGCGGGCGGAAAACCGTGCGGCGGGACCGCACGCGCGCGCTTCGCGCGCGGACGCGCCGGAGGCGCGTCGTTTTCCGCCAAGCCCGCGGGAGCGCCGCGCCCCGCCAAAAAGCCCCGGACGGAATGATTCCGTCCGGGGCTTTTTCTAGTGCATCTGGGCCGGCACCAAGGCCATCAGAAAGCAGAGTGCCAAAAAGACGTCCACCGGCCACGACCGCAAGAGCCTGCGGAAGCCGAACGGCTTCGACTCGGGGCATTTCGGCGGGAACACGGGCCGGCGCTTGCGGTAGCGCACCACCAGATAGCCGACGCACACGAGGCCAAAGATTACAAAAAATCCGTTCGCGGCGGCCACCGCCACCTCGTTCGGCAGCTCGACCGCCGTGTTGATGAGCATGGCAAAGGTGTTATAGAACATGTGGATCATCACGGTGGGCAGGACGGAGCCGGCCCGCTGGGCGATGACCGCGAGGAGGATGCCCATAAAGAAGGTGCCGACTCCCTGCGTCAGGTTGCCGTGCGTAAAGGCAAAGAGCATCGCGGAGGCGAAGATGGCGAACCGCGGGCCGTACCGCGTGAAGGTGCGCAGCAGCAATCCCCGGAAGAGAAGCTCCTCCAGCAGCGGGGCCAGAACGGAAACCGCCAGCAGCATGAGCACGCAGCCGGGCAGGTCGAAGGGCAGGGTGAGCTCGGGCGACCAGAGCTCGATGCCGGCCGCCGAAAGCAGAGCCTCGATGGCCACGGCCAGGTAGCCGCTCGCAAAGCTGGCGCCGACCATCATGAGGAAGCCGGGACCCACCCACTTTTCGAGGTGGTGCTCCCCCGTGAATAGGCTCTTCAGCGGGATGCCGACCATGCGCGAAAGAAGCAGGATGGGCGGCAGGTCCCCCACCACGGTGGAGACCACCAGCGTGACCGGCATGAAGAGCTCCTGCGGGAGGGAGGCGAAAAGCATCAGAAGGGCGATCAGCACGCCCGCCACCAGCTGCATGCCGAGCAGGAGAAGCAGGGAAAGCCCGCACCACAGGTAATCGCGGCGGGCAGCCTGGATTTCCACCCGCTTAGTCCTCGGTATAGGTGACCTTTGCCATCCG
This sequence comes from Anaerotruncus sp., assembly GCF_057433415.1. Lineage (NCBI taxonomy): Bacteria > Bacillati > Bacillota > Clostridia > Eubacteriales > Oscillospiraceae > Anaerotruncus > Anaerotruncus sp. Next base: position 13,104 of record NZ_DBMDHH010000016.1, read on the forward strand.
CTGGACCTTCTTGGGCCGGTCGGAGTAGTCGGTCGGGACAGCGGCGATCTCATCCACGACGTCCATGCCCTCGATCACCTTGCCGAACGCGGCGTACTGCCCGTCGAGGTGGGGCGCGTCGGCGTGCATGATGAAGAACTGGGAGCCAGCCGAATTCGGGTTGCCCGAACGCGCCATCGAAAGGACGCCGCGGGTGTGCCTGAGGTCGTTCTTTACGCCGTTGGCGGCGAATTCGCCCTTGATCGTATGGCCGGGGCCGCCCATGCCGGTGCCCTGCGGGCAGCCGCCCTGGATCATGAAGCCGGGGATGACGCGGTGGAAGATGAGCCCGTCATAAAAGCCGTCCTTGACAAGGTTCACGAAGTTCTCCACCGTGGCGGGCGCCACGTCGGGGTAGAGCTCGATTTTGATCTCCTTGCCGTTTTCCATCTGAATCGTAACCATAATGACCTCCATCAAAGCCGGGGCTGGCCCGGATATTCTTACTGTCCTGTTCAGTTTACTACATCCGCGCACCGCACGCAAGCCCCTTCCTCCGCGCGGAAAGAAAGAGGACCGGCGGACGCGTCGCGTCCGCCGGTCCCTTCACGCCGCCGCAACGGGCGGCGGACGCCTCGAGGCGCCGCCCCGCGGGCCCGCCGCCTTTTGAAAAAGGCGGGCGAAACCTTTAAAATCTCAGCGCGTGCGCGCCGTCAGTGGCCGCAGGAGTGGCTCCCGCAGTCGTGCCCCTCACCATGGCCCTCGTGGTGGGCGCAGACGGTGTCCGGATCGTAGGACAGGCTGCCCGCCAGCAGCGCCGCGACCTGCGCGTCCGCCTCCCCCGAGGCGCCCGGATAGAGGGTGATGCCCGCTTCGGCCAGCGCGGTGCGCGCGCCGCCGCCGATGCCGCCGCAGATCAGCGTATCCACGCCGCGCTCCCGCAGAAAGCCCGCCAGCGCGCCGTGGCCGCTGCCGTTCGTGGGCAGGACGGCGGAGGAGACGACTTTGCCGTCCGCGACCTCGTACACCTTGAACTGCCCGGTGTGCCCGAAGTGCTGGAAGACCTGTCCGTTTTCATAAGTGACCGCAATTTTCATCGTAATGACCCCCATCTAATAATTGGCAGCGCCGTTTTTCACAGCACCGTTTTTTACAATTCCTGCCGCAGCAGTGGTCCGCGTGGGCGCAGAGCGCGTACTCCCCGCCCCGGATCGTCAGCATCCTGCCGTTGACGAGCGCGTCGGCCAGCTTCCCGCGCGCCCGGTCGTAAACCGTCTGGACGGTGGTGCGCGCGACGCCGATCTGCGCGGCGCACTCCTCCTGCGTGTAATCGAGCAGGTCGATCAGGCGGATGACCTCGTATTCATCCACCGTCATCTCCACGGCGTCCTCCGGCGGGCCGTCCAGCGGCCCGAACCGTTCCCGCCTGGGCAGTTCGCAGATACGCCTGCATTTTGTTGGCCGCGGCATCCGATCGCCTCCCGATGTTTCCGGTATATGTCAGTTATTATAGCGCAATATCCGGCATATGTCAATAAAAACTTTGCCCCGCGCGCGTACCCCGCCTCCACGCTGGGCAAACCGGAAAACGCCCCCCTGCCGCGGCAGGGGGGCGTTCGGCACGCTTACGCGCTTATTTTTTCGGAGTGTCCGCGGGGCCTTCCGGTTCGTTCCGGGAGACGTCCATATCCATATGGACGTTGCGGGTGGTCCTGGCCTCGAAGGTGTTGGCGCGCATGACCTCGGTCATGTCGAAGCCGATCGTGTCCTTGAGCGCCTCGTTGACCGCCTTGAGCGCGCCCACCGTATAGCGGGCCACGTCCGCCGCGCCGGCGCCGTCCCCGTTTTCCGAGCCGCCGCCGATGATCGTGATGTTGCCGATCTTCGCCATCGGCTCCGCGACCGCGCGGGCGATCTCCGGCAGCTTTTCAATGACCATCTGCAGCTTGCCCGCGTCGTTCATCTTGGCCAGCGCCTCGGCCTTCTTCTCAAGCGCCTCGGCCTCCGCGAGGCCCAGCTGCTTGACCGCCTCGGCCTGCGCGAGGCCCTGCTTTTCGGTGATCTCCGCCTGCGCGACGCCCTCCTGCTTGATGCGCTCCGCCTGCGCCGCCGCGTCCATCTTCTTCGCCGCGGCCTGCGCCTCGGCATCGAGCTTCATCGCGTCCGCCCGCGCCGCCGCATCGAGGCGCTTGGCCTCCGCCTCGGCCTCCGCGCGCAGGATCGCCGCGATCTTCTGCGCTTCCGCGGCGAGCTGGGCCTTCTGCTTCTCCGCCTCGGAGGGCTTCACCATCGTTTCGAGCAGCTCGGCTTCCTTGCGCTCCGCCTTGCGCTTGGCAAGGTCGATGTTCTTCTGCTCCGCCGCGATCAGGATCTGGATCTCCGCCTCGCGGACCTCCTTGGCGCGCTGCTCCTTGAGGACGTTGGCGTCCATCTCGGTGTTGGTGATGTCCTTCAGGGTGACGTTCTGCTGGATGCTGTACGCCGCGTCGGAAATCGCCTGGGTGGTCTGGCGCTCCCGCTCGTAGTTGAGCTTTTTGATGTCCGCGTCCTTTTTGGCCTCGGCCACGCGGGCCTCCGCCTCCAGACGGGCCTGCTCGCCCGCGCGCTTGGCCTCGGAGGTCTTGATCATGCTCTCCTTGATCGCCTCGGCCTGCGCGATCTCCGCGTCCCGCTTGACCGCCGCGATCTGCGGCTTGCTCAGCGCCTCGAAGTATCCGTTCTGGTCCCCGATTCCCTTGATCGTGAAGGATTTGAGCTCCAGCCCCAGCTCCTTGAGCTGCTCCTCCGCGACCTCCTTGACCCGCTCGGAAAAGGTCTTGCGGTCCTTGTAGAGCTGTTCCGCGGTCATATCCGCGATGATCTCGCGCAGGCGGCCCTCGCAGACGTCGCGCGCGGTGTCCACGATGTGCTGACGGGTCTCCGCCTCGCGCCCGCAGTTGAACTGCTCGACGGCCGAACGGATCATCGTCTCGTCGTTCTTGATCTTGACGACCACCGTGCCGTTGGCTTCGATCGGGACGGCATCGGCGGTCAGGGTGCCCTGCATGTTCACGTCAAAGCTCATGTTCTCCAGCGTCACATAGTCGATCCGCTGCATGACGGGGATCACGATGACGCCGCCGCCGGTGATGACCTTAGCCTTCCCCAGGCCGGTGACGATCGCCGCCTTATCCGCCGGAACCTTCTTCCAGGTCGACAGGATACAGATCAGGATCAAAACCACGGCCGCCGCCACAATTCCGATTGTAATCAGATACTCCATACACGTTACCTCCCCTATGACTCTTGTTTATCTTCCAGTGGAGCCGCGATACACACCATCCTTTCCGGATCGACCTCCACAACGGTTACGGCCTGCCCCACGGGGATCCGCGCGATCCCCTCCGCCGGGCGCGCGTCGTAGGAAACGAGGCTCCCGGACGCGCTGTGCACCCGGATCGTCCCCACGAAGTCGTCCCGCAGCTCGAGCGTCACGACGCCCTCCTGCCCCTTGATCTCCCGGATGCCCGCCGCGTAAGAGCGGTTGCGCTTGAGCGGGAGAATCACGAAGCGGCCGAGCAGCCAGCCCGCCAGCAGCCCCGAGGCGGCGGACACGGCCAGCCCCGCGGCGGGCGGCAGCCTGGTCAGGCAGAGCCTGCCCACCGCGCCGAACACCACCGCGGTCAGGGAAAGGGTCATCAGGTTGATGATGACGGGCGCGTGGGCGCGCCCCGCGGCGGACACATGCGCGCCTTCCGCGCCCGCGGGCGCTTCGGCGGAGAGGTCCGCGTCCATATCGAGATCCGCGTCGAGGTCCATGTCCGCGTCCAAATCCACGTCCGTGTCGAGGTCCACGTCGAAGTCCGCATCCGCGTCGAGCCCGGCATCCAGGTCCATTGAGGCGTCGGCGCCGACGTCCGCGTCCGCGCCCAGGTCGAGCGCGCCGCCGATCGCCCCCACGAGCACGTCCAGGACGGGCACCACGAAGCCGCCCGCGATGAAACAGTTGTAGATCACCCGCATCCGTTCCAGATCCATGCCGACGCCCCCTCTCTGCTTCCTATTTTACCGCATCGAACCGCTGAAGGCAACCTCATTTGCCCGCGGGCCGGTTCCTCCCGCTGCCTATAAAACCCGTCCGGAGCGCCCGGCGGGACACCCCGTGCGGGGCGGGGCGTCGAAACGGCGCTTTTGAAATAAATTTCAATGATGATAGAATGTACAATCCGGAAAAAACGCGCTTGTGTACCTTGTTGGATTTGAAAGTAATTTCCGGAGGGAATCGCCCGAAAAGTATTTACATCGCGGAAAAAGGGTGATACGATGCAGGTGAACTCAATTTCAGGATTGGAACAGATGTTCAAACGAGGTGAGGTTATGGCAATCACTGACAACCTGCGCATGATGGTAAAGGTCTGCCGCCTCTATTACGAGGAGAACCTCAGCCAGAAGGAGATCTCCGCCCTAATGGGGATCTCCCGCCCGCAGATCAGCAGGATGCTGACCTGCGCGCGGTCGAAAAACATCGTCTCGATCAAGATCAACAACCCCTTCGAGGACGAGACCAACCTGGGCCGCGCGCTGGCCGGGCGCTACCGGCTGAAGGACGCCCTCGTGCTCGACACCCGGGACGGCAGCCCCGAGACCTTCGGGCGGATGGCGGCGGAGTACCTCGACGCGTACATCGCCGACGGGGAGTGCGTCGGCGTCATGAGCGGGCAGACGATCAGCCGCGTGGTCTGGTCGATCGGCAGGCTCGAGCGGCGCGGGCTCGAGTGCGTCCCCCTCGTGGGCGGCATCGGGTCGGGAAGCGTCAACTGGCACGCCAACGCCATCGCCCAGCGGCTCGCGGAGTGCTCCGGCGGCAGCTGCTACATCCTCAACGCGCCCGTCATCGTGCAGAGCCGGGAGTCGCGGGATATGCTCGTAAGGGAGCCGGACATCGCCGCCGTCCTCGAAAAGGGTGCGAAATGCGACGCCGCGATCGTCGGGATCGGCCAGATCGACCTGCGCTCCACCACCGCCCAGAGCGGCGCGCTGAGCGCCCGGGACATCGAACGGCTGAAGGCGGAGGGCGCGGTCGCCTCGGTCTGCACCTCCTACCTCGACCGGCGGGGGCGGGTGCTCGACCTCGAGCTGTGCGAACGCTCGATCGGCCAAACCCTGGGGCAGCTCGACCGCTGCCGGACGATCGCGCTGGCCATCGGGCGCAGCAAGGTGGCCTCCATCCGAGCGGCACTTTCGAGCGGTTACATCGACGTGTTCATCACCGATTTGGAAACCGCCCGTGCAACCATAGAAGAACCTGAAGATTGATCAGTACAGGAGGAAATGAAATGAAAAAGCTATTGGCAGTTCTCTTGGCAGGCATCCTGGCGCTCTCCCTGGCGGCATGCGGCGGTTCCGCCGAGCCGTCCTCCACCCCCGCGCCCGCGTCCCAGGCCGCGCCCGCGGAAAGCGGCGACGCCGCCGAGCCCGCCGCGGCCGGCGCCGCCGGCAAGAAAATCTCCATCCTCACCGCCAACCTCAGCTCGGTGACCACCAACCAGATGTGCGAGATGATGAAGGCCGGCATGGAAAAGGAGGGCATGGAGGTCACCCTCGTCGACACCAAGGGCGACTTCGGCCAGCTGGCCAGCCGCATCGAGGACAGCGTCTCCGCCAAGGCGGACGCGATCGTCATCGTGAGCTGCGACCCCGGACAGATCGCCCCCCAGCTCCAGACCGCCTTTGACGCGGGCGTGCCCGTCTTCGGCTGCGACAGCGGCTACATGGAGGGCATGATGATCAACGCCACCAGCGACAACTACGCGATGGGCCAGCTGATCACCAAATACCTCTTTGAGGACCTGATGGGCGGCAAGGGCACCGTTATCGCGCTGACCCACCGTCCGCATCCGGGCGTTGTGAAGCGCTGCGAGGCGTTCGACGACATGATCAAGGATTACCCCGACATCACCCTGATCACCGAGCAGCACGTCGAGGTCCCCGGCCCGATCGAAAACTCCCGCAAGATCATGGAAAACCTCATCCTCTCGAATTCCGCCAAGGACTCCGTCACCGCGGTGTGGTGCGGATGGGATGAGCCGGCCATCGGCGCCACCCAGGCGCTCATGGACGCGGGCCGCGACGAGGTCATCGTCACCGGCGTGGACGGCAACAGCCAGGCGGTCGAGCTGATCAACGAGGGCAGCAACCTCAAGGCCACGGTCGAGCAGAACTTCGAGGGCATGTCCCAGATCGTCGTGGACGAACTGGTGAAGCTCTTCAACGGCGAAGAGATCGAAAAGGGCGACCGCTACGCTCCCGCGACCCTGATCACCAAGGAATAAGGCTTCTAAATCGTTTCGCCGGGAGTGAACGGAATGCTTTTGCAGACAAAGAAACTTTGTAAACAGTTCGGCGGCATGTATGCGCTGAAGGATATCGACTTTGAAATCGCCGAGGGGGAGATCCACGGCCTCGTGGGGGAGAACGGCGCGGGCAAATCCACGCTGATCAAAATCCTCACGGGCGTCTACAGCCTCGACAGCGGCGAGGTGTGGTGGAACGGCAGCCCGGTGCGGATTGAAAACCCGCGCCAGAGCCGGGACATCGGCATCAACGTCATCCACCAGGACCGCAACCTCATCCCCGCCTTCAGCGGGGTGGAGAACGTCTACCTGGGGATGGACTACGAAAAAAAAGCGGGCTTTGCCGTCGACTGGGCGAAGATGAAGGCGCGGGTCGAGGCGGTCATGCGGGAGCTGAAGGTCGAGATCGACCTCAGCCTCCCCGCCTCCGCGCTCTCCCCGCCCCAGCGCACCCTGCTGGAGATCGTCCGCGCCATGATGACCGAGTGCCGGCTGCTCATCCTCGACGAGCCCACCGCCTCCCTCACCGACAAGGAGGCGGAGATGCTCTTCGAGACGATCGGCAAGCTCAAGGCCCGGGGCACCGCCATCCTCTACGTCACCCACCGGATGGACGAGATCTTCCGCCTCACCGACCGGATCACCGTCTTCAAGAACGGCCAGTCGGCCGGCACCGTCAGGACGGCGGACGTGGACAAGGACGCCATCATCTCGATGATGACCGACAATTGGGTGAGCGAAACGCTCACCGTCTCCCGCAAGTACGGGGAGGTCCTGCTCGACGCGGAGCACATCGCCTCCCGCGACGGGATCGTCAAGGACGCGAGCCTCACGGTGCGCGCCGGAGAGATCCTCGGGGTGTTCGGGCTTGGAGGCAGCGGCCGCACCGAGCTGCTCGAATGCATCTACGGCTACCGCCCGGCGGAAAAGGGCAGCGTGACCCTCTGCGGCAGGCAGATCGCGCATCCCTCCCCCGGCGGCTCGATCAAAAACGGCATGGTCCTCATCTGCGAGGACCGGCGCGGCAAGGCGCTGGTGGGGTCCTTGAGCGTCAAGCAGAACACCGTGCTCTCCACCATCGACAGCTACGCGCGCTTCGGCGTGGTGAACGAGCGCAAGGAGCTCTCCGACACGCGGGAGAAGATCGAGGCCCTCTCGATCAAGACGGAGGGCCCCAACCAGACGGTCCTACAGCTTTCGGGCGGCAACCAGCAGAAGGTGGTCTTTGCCAAGGCGCTGATGTCCCGGCCCAAGGTGCTGCTCTGCGACGAGCCCACCCAGGCGGTGGACGTCAAGACCCGCGCCGAGATCCACAAGCTCCTGCGCCGGCTCGCGGACGCGGGCAGCGCGGTCGTCTTTGTCTCCTCCGACCTCAAGGAGGTGCTGGAGGCGACGGACAACGTGCAGGTCATGGCGGGCGGCAGGACGAAGGAACGCTTCGTCAACGACGGCCTGACGGCCGAGCAGGTGCTCGCATGCTGCTATGCAAACTAAGCAGGGAGGAATCAATATGAAACAGAAAGCAGGCGTTTCAGAACTGCTCAGGGCGTATGGCACGATCTTTGCGGGCATTCTGATCGTCATTGTATTCAGCGTCATGCGCCCGGACGCCTTCTTCACGATGGGCAACCTCGTCAACATCACCCGGCAGATTTCGCTGCTGGTCATCATCGCGCTGGGCGCCACCCTCGTGATGTCGGTCGAGGAGTTCGACCTCTCGGTCGGTGCCCTGGCGAGCCTCGGCGGCGTCATCGGCGCCAAGATGGCGGTGGCGGGCGCGCCGATCTTCCTCTGCTTCATCGCGCCGGTGGTCATCTGCTTTGCCATCGGCTTCGTGAACGGCTGGATCGTCACCAAGTTCCGGGTGCTCTCCTTCATCACCACGCTCGCGATGAGCACCATCCTGGGCGGCTTCACCTTCTGGTTCACCGGGGGCGCGACCGTCTTCCAGGACATCCCCAAGAGCTTCACCTACGTCGGCACCAAAACGGTGCTCGGCGCGCCCATCCTCTCGATCATCATGCTTCTGCTCACGGTGGTCTTCTGGTTTGTGATGCGCCACACCGCCTTCGGCCGCAAGCTCTACGCCATCGGCGGCAACGAGGCGGCCTCCCAGGTGTCCGGCATCAACGTCAAGAAGTATAAAAACCTCGCCTTCGCCCTGTGCGCCTCGCTGGCCGCCCTCACCGGCGTGCTGATGGCCTCCCGGCTGGGCTCGGCGCACCCGACCGGCGGGGACGGGCTGTTTTTGCAGTCCTACGCCGCCGCCTTCCTCGGGCGCACCGTCTTCCGCGAGGGCGTGCCCAACATCTGGGGCACCTTCGTGGGCGCCGCGATCCTCGGCGTGCTCGCCAACGGCCTGACCATTTTGCAGGTCCCCACCTTCATGCAGGACCTGCTGACCGGCTGCATCATCATTCTGGCGGTCGTGGTTCAGAAGATTGGGCGCGGTGATGCCAAGTGAGGGAGATCGTCAATCCGCGCAACCTCGCGGCGGTGGGCCGCCCCGGCCTGCTGGTGGGCTACCTGCTGGCCGGCTACCCCGACCGGGAGCGTTTCCTGGAAACCGCCGCGGAATGTGAAAGGACGGGGCTCGACATCCTCGAGGTGGGCTTCCCCGCCGCCGACCCGAGCTCGGACGGGGAGGTCATCCAGCACGCGCACACCCTCGCGGATCATTCGATCTGCCGCGACCTCGGCTACTGGAGGGCGCTGCGCGGCGCCGTGGAATGCCCGATCTGGGTGATGGGGTACCGCGACGACCTTCTGCCGTCGGGCGTCTGCCGCGCCATGGCGGAGGCCGACCTTGCGGACGCCTTCGTCATCCCCGACATGACGCCGGAGGAGCGGTACAGCCTCGCCGGGGAGCTGGCGCCGCTCGGGACCGACGTGCTCGGCTTCACCAATCCCGAGATGTCCGCGCGGGAGCTGGAGGACTGCTTCGACCGGTTTTCATTGATCTACCAGCAGCTCTACGCGGGCCGCACCGGAATGCCGGTGCTGGCGGAGGATTTCGGCGGGCCTCTTTCCCGGGCCCACACCCATCCCCACGTCCGGGCGTTCGCCGGCTTCGGCATCAGCACCCCCCAGCGGGTCGCGGAGCTTCTGTCGGCGGGCTTCGACGGGGCCATCGTCGGCACCGCCCTGATGAAAAAACTCAACGAGTCGCCCGAGGCGCTTTACGCCTTTGTAAAGGAGCTCAAGGCGGCGGCAAGAGCGGGAGGAATTCGATGCGGTATATCGCAACCTTCGACATCGGCACCACGGCGGTAAAGGGGGTCCTCCTCTCGGAGGACAACGCCTGCGCCTGTGAAAAGAGCGTGGAGATCGAGACCTTTTCCGAGGGGGGCCGGCGGGAGCAGGACCCCCTCTCCTGGTACGCGGCGGTTCGCGAGATCTCCCGCGCCTTCTTCGCGGGGGGGATCTCCCCCGGCGACGTGCGCGGGATCGTCATGAGCGGGCAGATGCAGGACCTCATCCCCGTGGACGGGGACCTGCGCCCCACCTGCAACGCGATCCTCTATTCCGACGGGCGCGCCGGGGCGGAGGCCGAGCGGCTCGCCGCGCTGATCGGCCGGGAGGAGCTTGTCCGGAGCACCGGCAACCAGTTCGACGGCTCCCTCCCCTTCCCAAAGCTGCTCTGGCTCAAGGAGCAGAACCCTGGCGCCTACCGGGCGGCCGAAAAGGTGCTCATCAGCTCCAAGGACTACTGCATCGCGCGGCTGACGGGCGAATTCGTCAGCGACGTGACCGCATCGGCCACCGCGGGGCTCATGGACATCCATGAAAAGCGCTGGAACACCGCCTGGATGGAGGCGGCCGGGCTGGATTCCGGAAAGCTCCCGCGGCTGCGCTACGCCCACGAGCAGGCGGGCGCGGTGACGCCCGGGGCGGCGGCGGAGACGGGGTACCTGCCCGGCACGCCGGTCTACACCGGCACCGGCGACGCGGGCGCCACGACGCTCGCCAGCGGCATCTCCGCCGACGGCGAATTCAACATCAATCTCGGCACCTCCGGCTGGGTGGCCTGCGTCTCGGACGACGTGCTGCCCAAGGGCGACGTCTTCAACCTCGCGGCCATGCCGGAGGGCGTCTATATCAACGTGGTCCCCTTCTTCAACGCGGGCAACGTGCACAAGTGGGTCAGCCGGGCCCTCGCGCCCAGCGAGCAGGGGAAATACGACTATGTGGACCGGCTGCTGGAAGAGAGCGAGGCGGGCAGCCACGGGACGATGTTCCTGCCCTACCTCGTGGGGGAGCGGTTCCCCGTCGTGGACACCCAAATCCGGGGCGGCTATGTGGGCGTCACCCCCGAGACCACCAAGCAGGACCTCGCGCGCAGCGCGCTGGAGGGGGTCGCCTTCTCCATCCGGCAGGGGATCGAGAGCATCGGGCGGGTCCCCGGTAAAATCTCCCTGATCGGCGGCGGCGCCCGCACCCCCGTCTGGTGCCAGATCCTCGCGGACGTGCTGGGGCATCCCGTACACGTCTACCGGAACTCCGACTACCTGCCCGCGGTCGCCATCGCGGCGTCGGTGCTGGTCGCGCAGGGGGAGATCGGGGACTACACCGAATTCACCGACACCCTGCAGGGCTCGGACAACTGCGTGCGCTACGACCCGGTCCCCGCAAACGTCGAGCGGTATAACCGGGTCTATCCCCGCTACCTGCGGGTATACCCCGCGCTGAAAACCCTCTGCGGCGACTGACGAACAGCCGCTACTGCCGGGCCGGCGGGACAAGTCCCGCCGGCCCGGCCTTTTTGCGCGGATAGGCGGATTGACAAACGGAATCCCCCGGTGCTATACTGACATCAACTTCATAGTGGAGACAGGTTATGGAAGCTGGGTGCGATTCCCACGCAAGGCCGTTGCTGTGTTTCACCGCCGGGCCGGCGGACGCCACTGGAAAAGATTCCGGGAAGGCGCCGGCCCCTGCGTCCGGACCGGACGCGGGTGATCAGTCAGAATACTTGCCTGTCCCCCTGCCGCGCGGAGCGCGCGGCGCGTGCAGCCCCGCGGACTACCGGGGTTCTGGACAGGATTTGAGGCATGCCGGCCGTTTTTGCTCCGGGTATGTCTTGTCTTTGTGTTGGAAGGAACGTCCGCGGGTTGGCCGCGGACGTTTTTTTCGACCCGTTTTGCCCGGGGACCCCTCCGGGCTTCAATTGGGAAACCGCAATGAGAAGGAGAAATAAAAATGAACATGCGCGCTAAAAGGACCCTGGCTTTGATCCTGTCCCTGTCGCTCGGCCTGCTCGCGTTCGCGGGCTGCTCCGGCGCCCCGGCGGCCGCGCCCGGCGAGAGCGAGGCCCCCGCCGCCCCCGCGAGTTCCGCTGGTGAGGAGCCCGCGCCCGAAGAGGCCGCCCCGGCGGCGGCCGACAAGGTCCTGCTCGTGACCAGCTTCGGCACCAGCTATAACGACAACCGCGACCTTTCGATCGGCAGCATCGAGCAGAAGCTCCAGGCGGCCTATCCCGACTATGAGATCCGCCGCGCCTTCACGAGCCAGATCATCATCGACAAGCTCAAAAAGCGCGACGGCATCGCAATCGACAACGTGACCGAGGCGATGGACCGGCTCGTTTCCGACGGCGTCAGGGAGGTCGTGGTACAGCCCACCCATGTCATGAGCGGCTTCGAGTACGACGACGTGGTCGCGGAGGTCACCCCCTACGCGGACAAATTTGACAGCTTCAAGATCGGCAGCCCGCTGCTCGTCTCCGACGCGGATTACGACGAGGTCGTCTCGATCATCACCGGCGAGACAAAGGACTATGACGCCGAGGGCACCGCGGTGGTCTTTATGGGCCACGGCACCGAGCACGAGGCGAACGCCACCTATGCCAAGCTCCAGCAGCACCTGACCGCCGCGGGCTACGGCAACTACTTCATCGGCACCGTCGAGGCCACCCCCTCGCTGGACGACGTCCTCGCGCTTGTCCAGGATTCCGGCGCGAAAAAGGTGGTCCTGCTGCCGCTCATGATCGTCGCGGGCGACCACGCCAACAACGACATGGCGGGGGACGAAGAGGGCTCGTGGAAAACCACTTTTGAGCAGGCGGGCTTTGAGGTCGAGTGCGTCCTCAGGGGCCTCGGCCAGTACGAGGAGATCCAAAACATGTTCGTCGAGCATGTGGGCGCGCTGATCGCGCAGTAATCCCGCAGCCGGGCGGGGCGCGGCCTGCCGCGCCCCGCCAAAAAAACGCCGAAACCGGCCGGGCGCGGGTTTTGGCGTTTTTCATTTTTGGGGACGGCCCGGCGGATTTTGACAAGCGCCCGCCTTCCGGGTAAAATAGCAATCGCAGGGAATTCCCCGGCCTTTACCCGGGGGATCGAAAAAGGAGTATCACCCGATGAAAAAGACTGGAACGATTCTGCTGGCCGCGCTGGCGGCCTGCATCCTCTTTTCCGGCTGCGCGGCCGAGGCGCCGCGCGCCGAAAGCCCGACGTCCGCGCCAGCCGCGTCCTCGGAGAGCGCGCCTCCCGCTTCCCAGCCGGAAGCCTCCGAAAACGCGCGGGAAGGCCCCGGGGAGGAGGCCCCCGAGCCGGTCTATGCCGACCGGATTCAGGAGGGGACCTACCCGATCGAGGTGTCCTCAAGCTCCTCCATGTTCCGGATCGTCGACGCACAGCTCACCGTGGCGGACGGGGAGATGTCCGCGGTGCTGACGCTTGGCGGCAAGGGCTATGAAAAGCTCTATATGGGCACCGGCGAGCAGGCGCTCGCCGACACGGACGACAACTGCATCTATTTTACCGAGGACGATCAGGGCCGGTACGCCTACCGGGTCCCGGTGGCCGCGCTCGACCTGGAAACCGACTGCGCCGCGTGGAGCACCCGCAAGGAGAAGTGGTACGACCGGGTCCTCGTCTTCCACTCCGCGGGGCTCCCCGCCGGGGCGGTCTCGCCGGCCCCGCCGGGAAAGCTTCCCGCCGACGGGCGGTACCTCGTCGACGTGGCCCTGTCGGGCGGCTCGGGCAGGGCCTCTGTGGAGTCCCCGGCGGCGGTCACGGTCGCGGACGGAAGGGCCACGGCCGTCATCGTGTGGAGCAGCCCCTACTACGAGTCCATGCGGGTGGACGGGACGGATTACGAGCCCCTCTCCGCCGGCGGGAATTCCACCTTTGAAATCCCTGTCGTTCTGGACGCGGACATGGCGGTCAGCGCGCGGACGATCGCGATGAGCGAGCCCCACGACGTCGACTATACGCTGCGCTTCGATTCCGCGACGGCTGTGCCGTCGGAGCCCCAGTGAAGCGGCGGCTGGCCTGCCTGGCCGCAGCCCTCCTGCTCGCCCTCTCCCCGCTTTCAGGCTGCGCCGGGGCCCCGGCCGCCGGGAGCCCGGGGGCGCTCGGCAACGGCTGGCTGCCCGAGCGCAGCATGGAACTGCGGTACGCGGAGAATTTCAGCGTGGATTATTATTCCGGCGGCTATACGCTAATCACCATTTCGGACGGCAGCCGCTTCCTCACTGTCCCGCAGGGCCGCGAGGCCCCGGAGGGGATCGACGGGGAGATCACCGTCCTTCGCCGGCCGGTCGAAAACATCTACCTCGTCGCCACCTCGGCGATGTGCCTCTTCGACGCGCTCGACGGGCTCGGCAGCATCCGGCTTTCGGGGACGAAGGCGGGCGACTGGTATATCCCGGGCGCGCGGGCGGCGATGGACGCGGGGGAGATCCTCTACGCGGGGAAATACAACGCGCCCGACTTTGAGCGCATCCTGTCCAGTTCCTGCGGTCTCGCCGTGGAATCCACAATGATCAACCACGTCCCGGAGGTGCGAGAAAAGCTGGAGGAGCTCGGCATCCCGGTGCTGGTCGACCAGTCGAGCTACGAGCCCCACCCCCTCGGGCGCACCGAATGGATCAAGCTCTACGGCGCGCTGCTCGGGAAGGAGGACGAGGCCGAGCGGCTCTTCGCGGAGCAGGCCGCCTATCTGGACGAGGCCGCCGGGGCGGAGAACACCGGGAAGACGGTCGCGTTTTTCTACATCAGCTCGTCGGGCTACGCCGTCGCCAGGAAGTCCGGCGACTATGTGACGAAGATGATCGAGCTCGCGGGGGGGAACTACGTCTTCAAGGACCTCGGGGACCCCGCCAGCGCCACCAGCACGGTGCCCCTTGAGATGGAACAGTTCTACGCGGCGGCCAGGGACGCGGACTACATCATCTACAACAGCACGATCGGCGGGGAGCTCTCCTCGCTCGACGAGCTCATCGACAAGAACGGGCTGCTCCGGGACTTCCGGGCGGTGCAGAACGGCAACGTCTGGTGCACCGAAAAGAACCTTTTCCAGGAGACGACCCAGTTCGGCCTGATGATCTCCGACATCCGCCGGATGCTCACGGAGGAGGACCCGGACGGGCTGCGCTTCCTGTACCGGCTGCAATGACGGCGCGCCGCGCCGGGAGGAGGATGGAAATGAGAGAGGAAACGGCCCGGCGGCGCCTGCGGTACTGCGTCGTGCTTGCGGCTTTCGCCGCCCTCTTCGTCGCGCTCGCGCTGCTGAACATCGGCGTCGGCAGCGTGTCCGTGGGGGTGCGGGAGATCCTCGGCATCCTCTTTCGCGGGGAGGGGGGCGAGACGGCGCGCGGCATCATCTGGAAGGTGCGGCTGCCCCGCGCCGCGGCGGGCGTCCTGCTCGGCGGCGCGCTCTCGCTGTCGGGATTCCTGCTGCAGACCTTCTTCAACAACCCGATCGCCGGCCCCTATGTGCTGGGGATCTCGTCCGGCGCCAAGCTGACGGTCGCCATCCTTATGGTGCTGGCGCTCAGCCGCTACCGCTCGGTCGGCTCCGCCGCCATGATCGCCGCCGCCTTCGCGGGCGCGATGCTCTCGATGGGGTTCGTCCTGCTCATGGCGCGGGCGGTCCGGCGGTCGTCGATGCTCATCGTCAGCGGGGTCATGATCGGCTACATCTGCTCGGCGGTCACCGACTTCATCGTCGCCTTCGCCGACGACGCCAGCATCGTGAACCTCCACAACTGGTCCCGCGGCAGCTTTTCCGGCGCTTCGTGGGAGGACGTGCGGGTGATGGCGGTCGTCGTGCTGGCCGCCTCGGCCGCCGTCTTTCTGCTCTCCAAGCCGATCGGCGCCTACCAGCTGGGCGAAAGCTACGCGCAGAACATGGGGGTGAACATCCGGGCGTTCCGCGTCGTGCTGGTGCTGCTCTCGAGCGTGCTGAGCGCCTGCGTCACCGCCTTCGCCGGGCCGATCTCCTTTGTGGGGATCGCCGTGCCGCATCTGGTGCGGTCGTTTTTGAAGACCTCCCGGCCCCTGCTCGTCATCCCCGTCTGCTTTTTGGGCGGCGCCATCTTCTGCCTGGGGTGCGATCTGGCGGCGCGGACCCTTTTTGCGCCCATGGAGCTGAGCATCAGCTCGGTGACCGCCGTGGTCGGCGCGCCCGTCGTGATCGGGATCATGCTGAGGAAGAAGGTGAAAGGCTGATGGCGGAGCCCTTCTTCCGGACCGAACGGCTGACGGTCGGCTATAACGGCGTCCCGCTCATCCGGGACATCGAGATCCGGCTGGACCGGGGCCGGATCCTCACGCTGATCGGGCCGAACGGCTCGGGCAAGTCGACCGTTCTGAAGAGCATTACAAACTACCTGAAGCCCCTCTGCGGGGCCGTCTACCTCGAAAGCCGCGCGGTCGGCGGCATGACCGGCGGCGACCTCTCCCGCCTGGTGTCGGTCGTGCTCACCGAAAAGCCCCGCACCGAGCTGATGACCTGCGGGGAGGTCGCCGCGACGGGGCGGTACCCCTACACGGGCATGCTGGGCATCCTTTCGGAGGAGGACCGCCGCCTGGTGCGCGAGGCCATGGAGCTGGTGGACGTCTGGGCGCTGCGGGAGCAGGATTTCACCGAGATCAGCGACGGGCAGCGGCAGCGGGTCCTGCTCGCGCGGGCGATCTGCCAGCAGCCCCGGGTCATCGTGCTCGACGAGCCGACCGCCTTCCTCGACGTGCGCTACAAGCTCGAGCTGCTCGGCATCCTGCGGAAGCTGGCGAAGGAACGGCGGATCACCGTGATCATGTCGCTCCACGAGCTCGACCTCGCGCAGAAGGTTTCCGACCTGGTCATGTGCGTCAAGGGGGAGACGGTCACGCACATCGGCCCCCCGCAGGAGATCTTCAACCGGGAGCTGATCGCCGGGCTGTACGGGCTCGCGGGCGGAAGCTACAACCCCCTCTTCGGGAGCTTCGAGATGGCCCGCCCGGCGGGCGAGCCGCAGCTCTTCGTCATCGCGGGCGGCGGGACGGGCATCCCCGTCTTCCGCGCGCTGCAAAAGAAGGGGCTCCCCTTCGCCGCCGGCGTCCTGCACGAAAACGACGCCGACTGCCTCCTCGCCCGCGACCTCGCGGGCGAGGTGATCGCGGAGCGGGCCTTCGAGCCGATCGGCGCGGACGCCTATGGCCGCGCGCTGCGGCGGATGGAGGCCTGCGGCAGGGTGGTCAACTGCCTCACGGGCTACGGCGAAATGAACCGGAAGAACCGGGAGCTGTACGAACAGGCCCTCGCGATGGGGCTGGAGACGGTGACGGGCGCGGACCTGGTTTGAGGACGGCGCAGGACGGCGGACACGGCCCCCATATGCCCGCCCCGATGATCGCCGGCAAGCTCGCCGGAGGCTTCCGCGCGATCCTCGCGGTCCGCGTCTTTTTCCGCGAACCGGCGGCCGGGGAGCTCTCCGGGGCCGGGGCGGTTTGACCGGACCGGAAAAAATCCGCTTCCCCGCTGTCCCTTTCCGTGCGGCGCCCCTGTTATAGAGGGTGTCGGAATCTTGACGGACGGAGGGCAAAACAGGTGAAACGGATTCTTCTGGCGGGTATTCTCATCCTTTCGCTGGCCGTCTGCGGCGCGGGCTGCGCGGCACAGGCGGAACCGGACGCTCCCCCCGCGTCTTCGGGCGCCGGGGAGGAGACGCCACACGGCGGCGCGGAGGAAAACCCCATCGACGGGGCCTTCGCGCACATGCGGGAGGTCCTCGGGGAGGAGGAGGCCGAAAGCGAAACGATGGCCTATCTCTACGCCCGCCAGTGGTACTGGGAGCTGGAGGAGGTCTTTTCACGGATCGACCCGAACCTCTACCTGTACATCGACTTCGACCGGGACTATATCCTCACGCAGGCCCGCATGAAGCTGATGGCGACCGGCGAGGGGGAAAGCGCCGCCAACCAGTTCGCCGCCATTGGGGATTTCCTGCGGGGCGAGGCGCTGCGGTTCCACGCGCTCCTCGGGGAAACGGGCGCGGACTGCCCCTACACGGTCGACGAGGCCTCCCTGGCCGGGGCCCTGTCCGGGTACCGCTATTCGCTGAACGCGCCGGGGGAATGGCCCGGCGGCGGGGCCATGCCGGCGTGGTCCGAGGAATATCCGCTGCCGCTCCTCGCGGGCGTACCGGAAAAAGAGGCCTACCTCTATTACGCCCATCCGTTCGGAATGCTGCTAAACATCAGGGGGACCAGCAAGCTCTATCCCGACTGGCCGGGCCTCTCCCCGCGCATGGGCCTGCCGGAGATGCGGGTCATGGACGCCGATTCCGACGGTGAGGAGGAGGTCGTCATCACCCACACGTGGGTCACCGGGGTCGGGCTCACCTACATCTCCGCCGGCTCCCTCTACGTGGTGGAGTACAATCCCGATTCGGGCGTGGTCCGCGGGACGACCGTCTTCGACCCGGACGACTTCGACGACCTGCTGAAGGACGAGCTCTCCCTCCGGTGCGATCCCGGCGCGCGCTCCCTCAGCCTCTCCTACCGGGATCAAACGGTCACGCAGCCGCTTCCCGAGCTCCCCGAGCTGAATGAGACGGTGCGCTACGGACTCATCATGGGGGAGCTGATGCGGTACGAATTCCAGGACGACGGCCGCATCGTCCTGCGGGCGGATCTCGTCGCCTACTGCAAGGACTACCCCTATCCCGCCTCCGCCGTGGGCTTTCCGCTCACCGCCGACGTCGTCTATACCGACGGGGAATATTCCGGGCGGATCGGGCTGCAAAACGTTTCCCTCCTGGAGTCCGGCTGGTGAACCACGGCGCACGCCCTCAAAAAAGCCGCCGCCCTTTCGGGCGGCGGCTTTTGAAACGTCAGGAGGCCGGCTTCGGGCCCGCCCGCTCCCTGCCGCTCAGAAGCAGCCGGGGCCGGGGTAGCGGGCCGCGCCGCCCAGCTCCTCCTCGATGCGCAGCAGGCGGTTGTATTTCGCCACGCGTTCGGTACGGCTGGGCGCGCCGGTCTTGATCTGGCCCGCGTTCAGCGCGACCGCGAGGTCGGCGATCGTGGTGTCCTCCGTCTCGCCCGAGCGGTGGGAGACGATCGCGGTGTAGCCCGCCCGCTTGGCCAGCTTGATGGCGTCGATCGTCTCGGTGAGGGAGCCGATCTGGTTGAGCTTGATGAGGATCGAGTTGGCGCAGCGGCGGTCGATCCCCTTTTGGAGGCGCTCGGTGTTGGTGACGAAGAAGTCGTCGCCCACGAGCTGCACCCTGCCGCCCAGCTCGGCGGTGAGCTTCCGCCAGCCCTCCCAGTCCTCCTCGTCGAGCGCGTCCTCGATCGAGCGGATGGGGTATTGGTCAACGAGGGATTTCCAGTGGGCGATCAGCTCGTCGGTGGTGAACCGCTTCCGGCTCTTGGGGAGGAAGTAGCCGTTTTCGCTCTTCCATTCGCTGGACGCGGCGTCCATGGCGAGGACGAAATCGCCGCCCGGACGGTACCCGGCCTCTTCGATCGCGCGGAGCAGGTAGCGGATCGCCTCCTCGTCGCTCTCGAGGTTGGGCGCGTAGCCGCCCTCGTCGCCCACCGCGGTGGAGTGGCCCTCCGCCTTGAGGATGGCGGCCAGCTTGTGGAACACCTCGGTGCACCAGCGTAGCCCCTCCCGGAAATCCGGCGCGCCGACCGGCATGATCATGAACTCCTGCACGTCGATGCTGTTGGCCGCGTGGGCCCCGCCGTTCAGGATGTTCATCATCGGGACCGGCAGCGTGTCGGCGGCGACGCCGCCCAAAAACCGGTAGAGCGGCAGCCCGAGGCTGTTCGCGGCCGCGTGCGCGCAGGCCAGCGAAACGGCCAGTATGGCGTTCGCGCCGAGGCGGGATTTTTCCCTGGTGCCGTCGAGCGCCAGCATCGCCGCGTCGATCTCGGCGGTGCGGGCTGCGTCCATGCCGGTGAGCGCCGCGCGAATCTCGTTGTTGACGCTGCCGACGGCCTTCCGCACGCCCTTGCCGCCGAAGCGGGACGCGTCCCCGTCGCGCAGCTCCAGCGCCTCGAACTGTCCGGTGGAGGCGCCGCTGGGGACCGCGGCGGTGCCCGCGCTGCCGTCCTCCAGCGTTACGACCGCCTCCACGGTGGGGTTCCCGCGCGAGTCGATGATCTCCCGCCCGTGGATATCGCAAATGATCGAACCGATGGTTTTCATAAAGAAGACTCCTCTCACATTTCAGGTGCGTGTCGTAAAAATGAAAAGCGGATCGGCGGGGTACACGGCGCCATTCGCCCCATTTGGTTAGCTATAGCTAACCTTTTCATTAAAATTATACCTCTTTGGTAGAGGATTGTCAAGGGCGCGGGGGCGCGTCCAAAAAAGTTTACAACTCCGCCACTCCCGGATTATTCCCGTTTTCCTGCCGGATTATTCCCGCCCTCCCCCGGGGCGGGCCGGTCCGCGCCGAAAAAAGCGGGGCGGGTTTCCGTTGGAAACCCGCCCCGCGGCCTTGTCAGACTTTCACCTCACTGTCCTCGTTCGACAGCTTCGTCATCTGCTCGATGACCTTCGCGCCCTGCTTTTTCACTTCCTCGATATCCTTCTCGTTGTTGTCGACGGTACAGAGGTAGAGCGTCTCCAAAACCGTCTGCTCGGCGATGCGCCGGGAGATGATGTCCCCGGCGGTGGTGTCGTCGACCGTGCCGGTCAGCAGCGCGTAGGAGCAGTGCTTCAGCAGGGGGGATTTGGCCGCCGCCGTGACGCCGATCGTGATGGCGCCGCGTTCGCGGGCGATGCGCATGGCCTCCACGACCGACTTCGACCGGCCGGTGTGGGAGACCGCGAGCGCGACGTCCCCGAACCGCATCGAGGAGGCGCAGAACACCTGCATGTCCTGGTCGTTGAGCACCACGCAGGCCTTACCGATCTTCATGAGCTTCAGGCTGATCAGCTGGCAGGGGATGATCGCGTCGCCGTTGCCAAACATGATGATGATGTTCGCCTTCCGCAGGGCGTACGCCGCGGGCTCATACTGGTCGGAGATCAGCGCGAGGGTGTTGAGCATCGTCTCGTTGTTCTTGTCGATCACCGAACGCATCAGCTCCCGCGCGGAGACCTGCTCCACCGGGGTGGCGAAGCCGGGGTCGTCCGGCTGCCGCTCGGCCATCCGGACGCTGTTGCGGAAATCCAAAAAGCCCTTGTAGCCCATGTGCTTGCACAGGCGGATGATCGTGGCGCTGCTCGCGTCGATTTCAGCGGAAATCGTGTTCAGGTTCAACGACCCGATGCGGTGCAGGTTTTCGATCAGATAGGTGGCTGCGGCCTTTTCACTTCGGGGAAGCGAGGGAAGGATCAACTGCAGCTTTGTTTTCAGGATGCTGAAACTATCCATCTCTTGCGGCATTCCCAACCGATCCCCCTTTCCCGCGAAACGAAACGCGGCGCACGGTTTTGCCTGCGCAACGTAAACCGACAGGCAATTCTACCCATTATTATACTTCTTTTTGATACGCGGTCAACAAAAAACTCATTTTTCCATCACGGAAACGGGCCGCGCCGGTTGTCCGGGCGTTCCTTCCCGTCCTAATCTGCCAGTTCCCTCAGCGCGCCGGCGAGCTGCTCCGCCGTGGGAGGCGTGTAGTGCAGCTGGGGCTGGTCGAGCAGGTAGGAGGCGCCCTTCCCCTTGACCGTGTGCGCGAGGATAAGGGTGGGCGCGCCCTTCGTGCGGTCGGCGCGGCAGAACGCCTCGTCGATCTCGTCGAAGTTGTGCCCGTCGATCTCGATCACGTTCCAGCGAAACGCCCGCCATTTGTCCGCCAGTGGCTCCAGCGGGAGGATCTCCTCGGTGGCGCCGTCGTTCTGGTAGCGGTTGCGGTCGATGATCGCGACGAGGTTGTCGAGCGCGAACCGCGGGGCCGCCATGGCGGCCTCCCAGACCTGCCCCTCGTCGAGCTCCCCGTCGCCCAGGATCACATGGACCCTGACGCCGGGCTGCCGGCGCTTCGCGGCGATCGCCATGCCGGTCCCCAGCGAAAGCCCCAGGCCGAGCGAGCCGGTGGTGGCGTCCACGCCGGGAATCGCGATGCAGGGGTGGCCCTGCAGCAGGCTGCCGATTTTGCGCAGGCGGTGGAACTCCTCCTTCGGGAAGAAGCCGCTCTCCCCCAGCGCGGCGTACAGGACGGGCGCGGCGTGCCCCTTGGAGAGGACCAGCCGGTCGCGGGAGGGGGATTTCGGCGAGGCCGTGTCGTAACGGAGCCGGTAAAAATAGAGGTACGCCATCAGGTCGGCCAGCGAGCAGGAGCCGCCGGGATGCCCGCTCTGCGCCTCGTAGGTCATTTGCAGCACGTCGCGCCGCAGCTGCCTTGCCCGCCGCTCCAGCGCCTGCCTGTCTTGCTCGTTCATCCGCCTCATCCTTTCCGGGCAATGGCCGCCCTTGCCCTTGAAACGATCCGTTCCGCCGTGAGCCCGTATTTTTCGAGCAGCAGCGCGCCGTTCCCCGATTCCCCGAAGGTGTCTTCAAGCGCCACCTGTTCCATGGGGACGGGGCGGCGTTTGGCCACCGTCTCGGCCACGGCGCCGAAAACGCCGCCGAAACAGTTGTGGTCCTCCGCGGTGACGATCGCCCCCGTCCTGTCCGCGTACTCCCACAGCAGCTCCCGGTCGATCGGCTTGACGCTCCGCAGGTTGATCACCGCCGCCGAGACGCCCTCCGCCTCCAGCAGCTCCGCGGCGCGCAGGGCCCGCTCCACCATGACGCCCACCGCAGCGAGCGTGACGTCCGAGCCGTCCCGCAGGACCTCGCCCTTCCCCACCCGGAAATCGACTGCTTCCGGCTCCAGGTGGAGGGGGGCCCCCACCCCCCGGCCGAGCCGGACGTATACCGGCCCGGGCGTTTGCAGCGCGGCGAACACCGCGCCCCGCACCTCGCCCGGGTCCGCCGCCACGAGCACCTTCATGTTGGGCAGCGCGCGCATGATGGCGATGTCCTCGACCGCCTGGTGGGTCGCGCCGTCCTCGCCCACGCTGATTCCGCCGTGCGTGGCCACGATCTTGACATTGAGGTTGGGGTAGCAGAGGCAGTTGCGGATCTGTTCAAACGGCTTTTCCGTCGCGAAGACGCCGTAGGCGGTGAAGATCACCGGGCCGCCGAAGGACGCGATGCCCGCCGCGATGCCCACGGCGTCCGCCTCCGCGATGCCCACCGAATAAAACCGGTCGGGCCAGCGCTCCCCAAACATCCTGCTGCGCGTCGATTTGGACACGTCGGCGGTCACCACATACAGTTCCGGGAAGGCCTCCCCCACGGCGGCGAAGGTCTTGCCCAATTCGTCCCTGAAATTACCTACCACGCTCGTCACCTCCACCATTCAGTTCCTTCACGACCGTTGCCATCCGCTCCATGTTCGGCTTCAGGCTGCGGTACAGCTCCAGGTATTCCCGGTAGTACCGCTCGTACATCTTTCGGCGCGCGGCGTCCGGCAGGACCGGCTCGTCGAACACGTTCCACCTTTCCACGCCCGCATAGTCCAGCAGGCCCGTCCCGACGCCCGCCAGGACGACGTCCCCCAGGTTGGCCTCCACGTCGTTTTTGGGGCACACCACCTGAAAGCCGGTGACGTCCGCGATGATCTGCCGCCAGAGCGGCGATTTCGCCACGCCGCCCGCCAGCACCAGCCGCTCGTCGAGCACGCCGCCCTGCGGCGCGGCCTCCATCGAATGGCGGAGGGAAAAGGCCACCGCCTCCAAAAAGGCCCGGAACAGGTGAGCTCTGGTGTGGTGCAGGTCGAGCCCGAACACCACGCCGCGGGCGTTGACGTCCCAGATGGGGGCGCGCTCCCCCATGAAGTAGGGCAGCACCAGCAGCCCCTCGCTGCCGGGCGGGATTTCCGCCGCGGCCTCATCGAGGCGCGCGTAGGCGTTTTTCCCGCCCTGAAGCTCCTCCCGGTACTCCAGCTCCGCGAAGGCGCCGCGGAACCAGCGGGTCAGCGCCCCGGCGGTGGCCGCGCCGCCGAAGGTGAAGAGCAGGTCGGCCGCGTCCTTCACGTAGGGCATGGTGATGAGCTCCCGCCCGGTTTCGCCGCCGCCGTGCACGAAGCCCCAGGTCATCGAGGTCCCGATGACCGCCACATGCTGCCCGGGCCTCGTCACGCCGAGGCCGAGCGTGGCCACCGTGCAGTCCACGCCGCCCGCGCAGACGGGCGTGCCCGCCGGCAGGCCCAGCTCCGCCGCGCATTCCGGCGTGAGCCCGCCCACCACGGCGGAGGAGTCGACGACGCGGTCCGGCATCATCGCACGCGGGATGCCCAGCGCCTCCATCAGCTCGCCGCTCCAGCAGCGGCGCTCCATGTCGAAGATGCCGCCCAGGTTGCCCGCCGAGGAATAGTCGATCGCGGCCTCCCCCGTCATCCGGTAGATGGCGTAGGCGTTCGGCGGCAAAAAGCACCGGATTCTGGCCCAGTTCTCCGGCTCGTGCTCCTTGATCCAGAGGATCTTCGTGTAGCCGTAGTAGGGGTCGAGGCCGTTGCGGGTGATGCGGTAGAGCCGGTCGAAGCCGACGCGCGCTTCCACCATGCGGCTGACGTCGTCCGCGCGGCGGTCCATCCAGATCATGCAGGGCCGCACCGGCCGCATCTCGTCGTCGAGCGGCACGCCCGAGCCCCCGTAGAGCCCGCTGACGCAGATGCCGCCGACCGATTCCGGCGGAATCCCCGCCTTTTTCACCGCGTCGCGGATGGTGGACTTCACCGCCTCCACCCACACCTCCGGCCACTGCTCGGCCCAGAGCGCCCGGGGCGTCGTCACGCCGTATTCGGCGAGCGAGGAGGCCAGCAGGGCGCCGTTCGTATCCATGACGATGGATTTCGTGCCCGACGTGCCGATGTCCGTTCCGATCAAATAGTTCATTTTCGGGCCTCCCTTTTCCTTCCCGCCGCGCTCCGGGCGGGTCAATCGATCCCGTTTTCGTACTCGCAGATGCGCCGCACCTTCGGCGCGGACCGGGACTGCGGGTCGAACTCCTCCTTGAGATAAGCCGCCACGAGGCATTTCGCCAGCTCGGCGCCGGTGACCTGCGCGCCCAAGGTGATGATGTTCGCGTGGTTGCTCAGCTCCGCGCGCTGCGCCTGGTAGACGTTGTTCACCAGCGCCGCATAGGCGCCCTTCACCTTGTTGGCGGCGATGCTCACGCCGATGCCGGTCCCGCAGATCAGCACCCCCCGGTCGCATTCGCCGGCCGCCACCGCCTTCGCGAGGCGGACGGCGGTGTTGGCGTAGATGGGGTCGTCCCCGCCGAAATCCACGCACTCGTGCCCCAGGCCTGAAATAAAGGCCTTCAGTTCCTGTTTCAGTTCAGCCGCGTTTGGGTCGCAGCCAATCGCGATTTTCATCGTATCCTTCCCTCTTCCTTTCAGGCGGCGGACGCCAGGACCGCGCGCATGATGTCCGCGAAACGCTCCGCGTCCCACGCGCTGCGGCCGATAAACAGGCCGTCGATCTCTTTGCAGCGGCTGAGCGCCACGGCGTTTTCCGGGTTGACGCTCCCGCCGTAGAGCAGCGGGACGCGGCTTCCCGCCTCCCCGAAGAGCTCCACCATCGTCCCGCGCAGCATGCGGTGCTTTTCCCCCGCGTACCCCTCGTCCGCCGGGATCCCGTTCACGCCGATGGCCCAGACGGGCTCGTAGGCGACCCACACGCGGTCCGCCTCCTCCGGGCGCACCTGGTGGAGCCCGATCTTCAGCTGGACGCGCAGCACCTCGTCGCCGGTGCCGTACCGCCGGTCCTCCAGCTGTTCCCCCACACACAGAAGAACGCGGAAGCCGTGGTCCAGCGCGCAGCGGACCTTCTTTTCCTCCTCCGCGTCCGTCTCGCGGAAGGTGTGCCGCCGTTCGGAGTGCCCGACCATCACCAGCCGCGCGCCCGCCTCCCGCAGCATGAGCGGGGAGATCTCGCCGGTATACTGCCCGCGCTCCTCCCAGCCCATGTTCTGGGCGCCGAGGAGGATTCCCGAGCCCGCGCGGTCAAGCTCTGCCCGCGCGGGCCCAAGCGAGGTGTAGGAGGGGATCACGAAGCGCTGCGCGCGCTCCGGCGGGATGCCGTGCGTGAGCTCCTCGAGGCGGCGCAGGTAATCCACGGTCTCCGCGGCGGTCTTGAACATTTTGGTGTTGGTGCCGAAGTAGAATCTGTCCTGCATGGGGACGACTCCTTTCAAAACGCGGCCGATACGTCCGCCGCCCCGGTGGGAGATGGGTCCCGCCGGGGCGGATGGCGTCAGCGGTCCATGACCAGCTTGACGCCGTAGAAGCCGCAGATGTATTCCAGTTCCTTGGAGAAATCGCCGTAGACGATCGCGTAGTGGTGCCCGGTGGCGTTGCGCAGGAAGGAGTCCGGGTCCTCGAGCCTGATGCCACAGCCCGGCCAGCGGGTGCCGCCCGCGAAGCTGTTGTTGGGGTCCTCCTCGTCGTTGTTCACGCGCAGGCTGGTCTTGGCGACGGCCGCGTGGAAGCGCAGGGTGTCGTCGTTTCCGCCGAGGCGCAGCAGCGTGACGGTGCGGTCGCCCTCGAACTCGAACTCGATGCACGCGCCGCCCGAATCGCCGTTCAGGTAGGGCTTGGCCACCGCCTCGTCGGGGACGAGCGGCGGGATGGGCCACAGCCGGTAGCCCAGGCTGTTCGCCATGGACACGGGGCCGGAGCCGCAGTTGAAAAAGTTCATTACGCCGTTCTGCTCGTTAAGGCGGGAGATGTCCGCGAACATCACCGGGGCGTGGGCCAGCTTCTTGAGGATGTACATCGAAACGCCGGCGGGCACGTCCCCCTCGCAGGCCGCGATGGTGGACTCCTCCTCGTTGAGCAGCGCGGTGGCGAGGCAGGCGCCGTAGCTGTAGCCGTAGCACTTGTTCACCAGCTCGGGCATGCACTTGGTGGCGAACATATCCACGTCGTAGAGTTTCTGAAAACGCTTATAGGCAAGATACAGGCGCATCTGGGAGAGGATGGCGTCCTCGTTGATCTTTTCGCCGTTCTCCAGCTTCCAGTTGACCTTGGCGCAGTTGTCGATGAACTGCCGCGCGAGCCGCTCGGCCTCCGCCTCGTCGATGTTCTCCAGCTCCTTGAAGATTTCGACGTGGTCGTACTGGGGGAAATCGATGCCGAACACCTTTTTCCAATTGAACTCGTTCACCTGCGTCTGGTACATCATCATGCACTTGCCGCCGATGAGCGCGATGTTCCTGCCCGCCATGTCGTTTTTGGTCCATGCGGCGCGCAGCGCCTTCTTGATGTCCGCGGCGCGCTCCGCGTCGTCGATCCTGCCGTACATGTAGACGAAGGGGAGCTTCATCTCCTCCATCACGTAGCGCAGCTGCACCGACACGCCGAGGGAGCCGTTGGCGATCTCGTCGCAGAGCCCGTACATGACGCAGGGCTTGCCGCCCAGCGAGTTGACCGCGGTGGTCACCAGGGAGGTGTACATCCAGGAGCCGATGACGAAGAGGAACATGTCGCAGTTGGCCTTCTCCATCGCGGTGCAGGTCTCCATGATCTCGTCCATGTCGAAGAGCGGCTCGTCGGGAACCATGATCTCAATCTCCGGGTCCGCGCCGAAGGTGCGCCGGGCAACCTCGATGTAGTTCCGGATGTTCCCCTGGTACTGGTTCGTCTTTGCGATGGGCAGGATCCCCATCTTGGGCTTTGCGTTGCGGTTAAATTTACTCATACGGTGCCTCCTGGAATTTTGATGTGGTTAAATTCCTTCAATGAATCATAGAGGTGCGTGTACTTCCGGTAGGCGGCTTCGTAGGCGCCGGTCCACGCGGGGTCCGGCCGGTAGACGCGGTCCACCTTCACGCAGGCGCGCACGGCCTGCTCGCAGGAGGGGTACGCCCCCATGCTGCACATGGCGATCATCGCCGCGCCGAGGCAGGCGGCGTCCTTTTCCCGCAGCGTGGAGACCGGGCGGTTCAGGATGTCCGCCTTGAGCTGCATCCACCGCGGCGATTTGGACGCGCCGCCCACCACCCGGATGTCCTTGAAGCGAAAGCCCATATCCTCGTAGTAGAGCATGTTGATCTTGAACTCGTAGGTGAGCGAATCCATGATGGCCTTCACCACGTCGTGCCGGGTGCTGTCGATCGTGAGCCCCACGATCGCGCCCCGCGAGTCGAGGTCGTTCCAGGGCGGCCCGCTGCCGATGAAGTGCGGCAGCACCATCACGCCGCTGGGCCCCTCGGGCGCGCGCTCCGTCATCACGTCGTAGACGTTCCGGCCGGTCCGCCGCGCCTCCTGCTCCTCGGCGAGGGAAAAGTTGTTCTTGAACCACTTGAGCAGCAGCCCGCCCACCTGGGAGGAGGACATGAGGAAATACCGCCCGGGAATGGTGTAGGCGTAGCAGGAGACGCCCGCCGCGAGCGCCCGCTCGTCGGTGATCTTCTTCGAGGACATCACGCCGATGCCCTCGATGGTGCCGTGGGAATCCATGCCGACGCTCTCATCGATGAGCCCGGCGCCCAGCGCGGCGCAGGTCTGGTCCTGTCCGCCCGCCACCAGCGCCACCGCCTCGGTGAGGCCCAGCTCGGCCGCGGCCTCCCGCGACAGGTTCCCGACGACCCGGCCGGGTTCCGCCGTTTCGCAGAAGAGGCTCCGGTCCAGCCCCGCCGCCCGCAGCAGCTCGTCCGACCAGCATTTCCTCTCGATGTCGAACGCCATGGTGCGCCCGGCCTGCGGGTGGTCGACCACACCTTCCCCCGCGCCGAGGCGTTTCATGACGTACTCGGTGAAGGTGACGTACTTATACGTCCGGGGGATCAGCTCCGGCTCGTGGCGGCGCATCCACAGGATCGTGGGGAGCGAGCCCATCGGATGCGGCGGGAAGCCGGTGATGTCGTAGATCCGCTGCGCCGGAACCGCCCCGGTCAGCAGCTTCGTCTCCTCGTCGGCGCGGTAGTCCATGCCGAGGATGGCGTCCCGGAGGGGGCGGTAGTCCCCGTCCACCGGTATGACCTCCTCCCCCAGCACCGAGGTGCTGAGCGCGCGAACCTCCTCCGCCCGCATGCCCGCCGCCTTCGCCTGCGCGACCGACTCCTTCAGGACGTGCGTGACGGCCTCCCACATGACCGCGGGACTCTGCTCCGCC
Organism: Anaerotruncus sp.; assembly: GCF_057433415.1. Lineage (NCBI taxonomy): Bacteria > Bacillati > Bacillota > Clostridia > Eubacteriales > Oscillospiraceae > Anaerotruncus > Anaerotruncus sp. The sequence continues at coordinate 41,747 of NZ_DBMDHH010000016.1, forward strand.
CAGCCGGGGGCGCGGCAGATGATGTCGAATTCCTCGTAGCACCTGCCGAAGCAGGCGCCCGCCTCGTCGAAAACAGCGGCCTTGCAGCCGGTTGTGCCGATATCCAAGCCGATAAAATACATGGTGTTCCCCCCAAAACGGCGGTCGTTATTTCTTCGCCAGGATCGCCCGCACGCCCTCGATCTCACGCGGGGTCATCTGGTAGGCGCCGCCCAGCGCGTTGGTCACGAGGATCGCCTGCCCGACGGCCTCGAGGCACTCGAGCTTGTAGCAGGCGTCCATCACGTCCACCGAGGAGAGGCAGAGCACGCCGTGGCCCTTGAGGATCAGCGCGCGCACGTCCGGGTTCTTCCGGATGCACTTGTGCACCACCTGGGGGACCTCGATTGTGGTGGGCACGGAAAATTCCGTGACCTCGATCCCGCCGATGTCCAGCATCGCCTCGGGCATGCAGAAGTCCTCAAAGGTGTAGTTGGACATGGCGAAGCCCGTCATGATGGGCGGATGGCTGTGCACAATCGCGCGGATCTCCGGCATCGAGCGGTAGACCTCCAGATGCATCCGGATGTCGGCGGCGGGCTTTAAGCCCTCCAGGAGGTTGCCCTCCATATCCACCAGGCTGATCTGCTCCTCGCTGATCTCGGATTTGCAGAAGCCGGAGGCCGTGAGCAGGATCTGATTCTCCCCGATGCGGACGCTGTAGTTGCCGCCCTTGCCGACAAGGAGACCCTTTTCGGCAAGGCGGGAGCCCACCTTGAGCATATCCTGTTTGGTCTGGCGCACGGCCTGCTGGTACATGAATTCTTCAAACATCGATATCACACCCTATTCCATATCATTGATCGCTTCAAAAATCAGCGCCCCGACGACGGACCCCCCGTCCAGAACGCCCAGGCTCTTTTCCCCGTAATAGGCGGCGCGGCCCCATACGGCCTTCATCGCCCGGGTCCCCTCGCTGCCCTCCCGCGCGGCCTTCGCGGCCTTGGCGAAAGCGGCCCGCGCGCCCTCCCCGGCATGGGCCGACAGCGCCTCGACGCCGGGAGTCAGGGAGTCGAGGATGGTCTTTTCTCCCGGCTTGGAGCCGGCCTTGGCCATCACGTTTTCCAGCCCCGCGCGCATCGCTTCCGCGAGCCGCGCCGCGTCGCACGTCTCCGTGCCCTTCAGGCTCCTCGCCATGCCCTTGAAAAAGAAGGCGAGGATGGTCCCCAGCGAGCTGGGCGCCGCTTCGTTGAAGTGGTCACCGCACCGGTTGAGGCATTTCCCCAGATCGGTCTCCTGCGAATCGTGCAGGAAATCGGACACGGCGCGGAACCCGCCGCTCATGGAGATGCCAAGGTCTCCGTCGCCGTTCTGCTGGTCCAGGCTCACCAGGGCGTCCCTGTTTTCATCGATCCGCGCGGAGATCGCGTCGATCGCCCTGCAAAGGTCTTTCGTCGTCATAACGCCCTCCATCATTTGTTGGCATTGGTGTAAAAGGGGGTGGAAGCGGGCGCGCGGAGCAGCTCCTTGAGCTCCCCGTCGAGCTTGAAGAGGGTGACGGAAAGGCCCGCCATCTCCATGGAGGTCGCGAACTCGCCCACATGGGGCATAAAAATCTTCACGCCCCGCTCCCCCAGAATCTGCGCCACCCGGCGGTAGACGATGAACAGCTCCTCCGCGGGCGTCCCGCCCAGCCCGTTCACCAGGACGGAGACCTCGTCCCCCGCCTCCAGCGGCAGGTCCGCGAGCAGCTTTTCCATGAGGATCTCGGAGATCCGGTCGGCGGTCATCATCTTTTCCACCGTGATGCCCTTCTCGCCGTGGATTCCCATGCCGATCTCGATCTCGTCGTCCGCGATCGCAAAGGTGGGGCGGCCCGCCTCCGGCACGATGCAGGGGGTGAGCGCCACGCCCATCGTGCGGGTGTTGGCGACCGCCTTTTCGGCGACCGCCGCGACTTCGTCGAGGCTCCGCATCTGGCCGGCCGCGGCCCCGGCGCATTTGTAGGCGTAGAGGATGCCCGCCACGCCGCGCCGCTTTTCGGCGGTCTCCCTCGGGCTGGAGGCCACGTCGTCGCACGCCAGCACGCTGCGGCAGCGGATGTCGTCGAACTCGCAGTCCTCGATCGCCTGCTGGAAGTTCATCTTGTCGCCGCCGTAGTTGCCGTAGAGGCAGAGGACGCCCGCGCCGGAATCGACGGCGCGGATGGCGCTTGCCATCTTGGTGTAGGCGGGCGAGGCGAAGACGTTGCCGACGGCGCAGGCGTCCACCATGCCGGCGCCCACGTAGCCCAAAAAGAGCGGCAGGTGCCCGGAGCCGCCCGCCGTCACAATCCCGACCTTCCCCTTTTGGGAGGGGTAGCCGGAGACCAGCACCCGGCGGTCGCCATCCAGGAAATGCACCCGGTCGCCGTAGGCGGCGACGATGCCCTCCATCGTCTCATCGACAAAATCAGCGGGTTGGTTGATGACTTTTTTCATATGTATTCCCTCCGAAACGAGTGGTCAATGGGTCTCGTCAAAACGCTTGAGCGCTTGGAAAATCCCCTTCGACGCGGGATAGATCTGCGTGTAGACGGCGAACAGGTCGTCGTAGACCGCTTTTTTCGACGCGTCGGGCTCGAAGGTGCGGTCGCTTCCAAAGGAGGCGAACCGCCCGGGCAGCGACGCGGGGTCCTTGCCGTGATGGGAGGCCAGCACGGCCGCGCCCAGCGCGCCGCAGGCGGAATATTCCGGCACCCGGCGGACCGGGGCCTGGAAGAGGTCCGCGAAGATCTGACACCAGAGGGTGTTGACCGCGCCGCCGCCGGAAATCCGGATGCACCTCATCGGCGCGCCCACCTCGCGGAGCTGGAGGTAGACCTCCCGCATCCCGAACGCCAGCCCCTCCAGCAGGGCCCGGTAGAGGTGCCCGCGGGTGTGCGACGGGGTCAGCCCCACCGTCACGCCCTTCGCGTAGGGGTCGTCCACCGGGTTGCGCTGGCCGAGGAGCGAGGGGAAGAAGAGCAGCCCGTCGCAGCCGGGGCGCACCCGCGCAGCCTCCTCGTCCATCCGCCGGAAGCCCTCTTCCGCGCCGCGCGCGGACTCGGCCGCGTAAAGGCTCTCGCGCATCCAGTTGACCGAGGTGCCCACGCTCATGAGGCCGGTGTAGGCCACCCACTGGTCGCGGGCGGCGCTGGAATAGACCTGCAGCCGCGCGCCCTCGTTGTGGGCGCAGACGCCCAGCGAGGTGGAGATGAGCCCGCCCGAGCCGAGGACGACGCTGTAGACGCCCTCCTCCACGGCGCCGGAGCCCACCGTCTGCATGATCGCGTCCCCCGCGCCCGCCACGACCACCGTGTCCGGGCCGAGGCCCAGCTCGGCGGCCACCTCCGGCAGCACGGTCCCGACCGCCTGGTCGGCGTGGAGGACCGGCGGCAGCACCTCTTCGGGCAGGCCGATCAGGTCGAGCAGCTCCCGGTTCCAGCGGTGGTTTCGCACGTCGTAGACGCCGAAGCCGCTGGCGTCCGACTCGTCGGTCGCCGGGACGCCGGTCAGCACGGTGCGCACATAGTCCTTGGGGTTCACGACGACCCGCGTCCGGGCAAAGAGCGCGGGCTCATTCTCCCGCATCCAGAGGATCTTCCCCGCCGTGCAGGAGGGGACCATCTTGTTGTTGGTGTAGGGCAGAAGGCCCTCCTTGCCGCCCACCTTGGCGTAGATTTCGTCGTTCTGCTTCTCATTGCGGAAATCGACGCAGCTGAGGATGGGGCGGAGCGGTTCCAGATGTTCGTCCAGCGCCACAAGCCCGTGCATCTGCCCGGTGAGGCCGATGGCCGCCGTGCGGCGGTCCGGGCCGAGCTCCCGCACGAGCGCGCGGATGCAGTCAAGCCCGGCGTCGCGCAGCACGCGGGCGGGCTGCTCGTAGCAGCCCAGCCCCGTGCAGACCAGGGTGTTGTCATACCGCACCGACTGGACGCCGAGGGTCTTCCCCTCCCCGTCGACCGCGATGGCCTTGCAGCCGGAGGAGCCGATGTCGACGCCGATATACGCCTCTTTCATATGCGCACCTCCGCTCCGGCATCCGGGTCAGAAGCCCAGCGTGTCATGCGCGTAGGCCATGCTCTGCTTCACGCATTCCTCTTCGTAGGCGACGGTCTCGGCATGGGTGTCGCAGCGGTTGATGTAGAGCTCCAGGAAGATGTTCCCGTCGTAGCCGTTCTGCTTGAGGATGTCCAGCATGAGCGGGAAATCCACGTATCCCTGTCCGAGGGGGACGCCGGTGATCACGTCGCCGCGCGGGTCGAGGGAGACGACATAGTCCTTGAAGTGGACGGTCTTCGCATAGGGCGCGAGGGTGCGCACCACCGTCTCGGTCGGGGTCATGAAGCAGGTGGAGTTGCAGGTGTCGAGCGCGCAGCCGAAGAAGGGGTCGTTCACGCCTTCGATGATCTTCTTGACCTCGTAGACGTCGTTGAGCTTGCCGTTCTCGATCGCGACGTGCACGCCGTACTCATGCGCCGTGGGCATGAGCGCGCCGATCGTCTCGATGCCCTTCTGCACCTGCCGCTCCAGGCCGGCCGCGTCGGTGTCGCGGTCCATGTCCCAGCCGATGCGCAGCACCTTGGAGCCGAGGAATTTGGAGACCTCGAGCATCCGCTTGAAGTAGTTGAAATCCGTGCCGCGCGAGCCGGTCTCGACCGTCATGCCCTCCTTCACGATCCGGTCGCGGATCGCGGTGAGTTGCTCCTCGGTGAACTCGTGCAGGGAGATGTTGTTGCAGAGCAGGACGGCCTTCACGCCGTACTTGACGCAGCGGTCAATGAGCTGGTCCACCGTCATGGGGTCCTCGGGGCGGTAGTAGGGGCGGCCGATCGACCACCTGTATGCGAACGAGCCAATTCCGAAATTCATTGCTGATTACTCCTTTACCTTCTTAATGACTTTTTTGCGCGCTTATACTCTAAAACGCTTTCTCTCGATGTAGCCGAGGAGCGTCATTGTAAACACGATTACAATTCCGTAGGCGAGCTGCTGGGTCGGCAGGCCGAAGCCCAGGAAGGTCATTGCGCTCATCAGGCACATGATGAACAGGATGCCGAAGCCGGCCTGCACCATGTTGCCGTAGCCGCCGGACTGGCTGATCCCGCCGATCGTGACCGCCGCCACCATCGGCATGAGCAGGTTTGCGCCGACATCGGGGTTCACGCCGCCGATGCACATGGGGATGAACATCGCCGCGATCCCGGCGAAGATGCCGGAGAGCAGGTAGACGATGATATAGATCCGGGAGACCGAAATGCCCGCGTGCTCGGCGCTCTTGGGGTTGCTGCCGGTCAGGATGACCTGCCTGCCGAACGTGGTCTTGCTCAGCACCACCGCCATCAGGATGAAGATGACGATGGGGATGATCGCCGCCATGGGGATGATGGTCTTCCCGATGTGGATGCCCGTGAGGGTGGAGAGCCGGGAGAGCTCCCGGGGACCGCCGGAAACGGTGTAACCGTTCGTGAACACATAGCACAGTCCCATTGCCAGAAGCTGGCTGGCCAGGGTGATGATAAAGGGCGCGATGTGGAACTTTGCCACCGCGATGCCGTTCAGAAGGCCGAACAGCGCGCCGATCGTGCAGGAGACCAGCAGGCCGAGCACGATGATGAGCCAGGGGTTCATATCCGGGTTCGCGTCGGAGAGCAGGGACATGGTCTTGGTGGAGACCACGGCGGAAAAGCCCGTCACATATCCGATGCTCAGGTCAATTCCCGAGTTGCCGGAAAGGAACACGAATACCAGGCCGATGGCGCCGATGATGTAGTAGGAATACGAGGTGAGCATGGAGATGATGTTCGCCATCGAGAAGAAATTGCGATTCAGGAAGCCCATCACAACGCAGACCACGATCAGCATATACACAACCGGCAAATCCAAGGAAAACTTCTTGAAGCCGTTCCAGAACCGATTCTTATTTCCCAATGTCGAATTGCTTTTGAACTTTGTATCCATATGATTGACCTCTCATCGAAGCGTTCTTGGGTTGTGCGAGCTTCCCTCGGGGAACGGCGGGTCTGCCGCGGCCGAGCCGACGGCAAACCCGCCGCACCTTTGGGCGGAAAGTTTACAGGGTGGCGCGTCTTGCGTCTGCGGGGAGATTATCCCAGCATGTCGGCATACTTGACGGTCCAGATCTCGTCGGACTTCGCCTCGAGCTCGTCGGGGCCGACGCCGAAGGTGGGCATATAGAAGGTGTCGCTCTCAAGGGTCTCGCCGTTGACGAGCTTGACGGCCGCGTCGTAGATCGCGCCGCCGGCGGTGTCGGCCGGGATGACGAAGATCTTGTCGGTGTAGCCCTCTTCCATGTAGGCGACTGCGGGAGGCTCGCCGGAGAGCGAGGTGTAGTAGACATGGCCTTCCTCGCCGCGTTTAATCTTGAGGCCGGCCTCCTCCAGCGCCTGGTAGCAGGAGCCGTCCATGTGCGCGGAGACGTTGGCAACCGCCCAGGGGGTGTAGACCTGCAGCGCGTTCTGCATGTTGGTGAGCGCCTTGTCGACGTCCCAGTCGGTCATGATCTCGACGACCTTGAGGTTGGTGTGGCCGGAGGCGGCGATCGTCTCCTGGAAGCCTTCGCGGCGGGCAATGCCGTTGGGGTCCGCGAGGGAGCCGACCGTCAGGAAGATCGTGTGCTCTTCGCCGTCGTCCACGGAGAGGAGGTATTCTGCGAGCTGCTTGGCGTCGCTGTAGGAATCGTACATCGCGGTGAAGAAGACGTTCTCGTGCTCCACCTTGCGGTCGTAGTTGATAACCGGGACGCCCGCCGCCTGGGCATAGTCATAAGCGGTGAGGATGGCGTCCTGGTCGATGGCGCAGCAGACGATGACGTCGACGCCCTGGTCGATCAGGGATTTGAACTGGGTGTACTGGGTGGTGGTGTCGTCATCGGCGCACAGCTCGATGATCTCCACGTTGCCGGCGGCCTCCGCCGCGCTGTAAAGGCCCATCAGCTCCACCTTGCGGAAAACCGTGGTGGCGGTATCGGTGGAAACGCCGATCTTGATGGTCTTGCCCGCGTCCTCGCTGGGGGCGGGAGCGGCGTCGTCCGCCGCGCTGGGGGCGGCGCTTTCGGGAGCCGGGGTGTTCGCGGGCGCCTCGGGTGCGGAGCTGCCGCAGGCGGCGAGCGCGAGTGTCATTGCGAGCGCCAGAACCAGTGCTAATGCCTTTCTCATTTCTTGTCCTCCTAGACTTTTGTTATTTTCTGCACGGCAAGCCGTGCCGGGTACCAATCCTATTGGATCTGCAGGAAGCGCGCGCGCCGTTCCCTGATGACGCTCGCGTTGTTGCGCATCGTGGTGGCGGTGTCGATCGCGATGGCGCAGAGCATCATCACCGCGCGCGCGAAGACCTGGTAGTAGCTGGAGATGTCCAGCATCGTCATGGCGTTTTCGATCAGGTAGAGGAAAACGCATCCGAGCGCGGACCCCACAATGGAGGATTTGCCGCCGCTCATCTTGGTGCCGCCCAGAACGACGGCGGTGATGACGGTGAACTCGTAGCCCATGCAGGAGTTGGGGGCGATCGAGCCGATGCGCCCGGCGTAGACGATGCCGCCCAGCGCGGCGCAGACCCCGCAGATGACATAGGCGCCGATCCGGATGCGGGTGACGTTCAGGCCGGAAAAGACGGCCGAGTTCTTGCTTCCGCCGACTGCCAGCACATACCGGCCGAAGCGGCTGTAACGCAGAACGAGGATGCCGATGACGGTCATGATGACCATGAGGACCGTGGGGGTGGGGACCAGCTGGAACAGCTTGGAGTTCCCGATCACCCGCAGCGGGGCGTCCACGAACTTCTGGGAATTGTCGAGCAGCAGGTAGGCCGCGCCCCGCAGGATGGACATCGTCGCCAGCGTGGCGATCATGTCGGGAAAATTGAGCACGCTGGCCATGAAGCCGTTGAGCAGTCCGACCAGGCACCCGACGACCAGCACGATCAGGAAGATCGCCCACACGGGGAAGATGCCGTAGGAGTTCAGCCGGTACATCAGCGCCATGGTAAACAGCGCGTTCATGCCCACCGAAATGTCGATGCCGCCGGTGGAGATGACGAAGGTCATGCCGATGGCCATGATTCCAAACAGGCTGCACTGGCAGAGGATGTTCATAATGTTGGTCGCCTGTAAGAAGGCCGGCTGCGACACGGCCAGGATCAAAAAGAGCAGAATGTTGCCGATCAGAGCGGCCGCCCACTGCTCGCTCATAAATCTTTTCAGCGGGCTGTTATGCGTTTTCACCATGGTTACCCCCTACCGACGATTCGTCTTCCTGTTGTGAGGACGCGATCGACAGAATCCGGCGCACGTCGAAGTCCTCGCGCATCAGCTCGGAGACCATCCGGCCGCGCCGCATCACGATGATCCTGTGCGCCATGGAGACCAGCTCGTTCAGGTCGGAAGAGACCAGGATCACGGCCGTGCCCGTTTTGGCAAGCTCGACGATGTACTCGCCGATCTCCGCCCTCGAGCCCACGTCCACGCCCCGGGTTGGGTCGTCGAACATGCAGACCTTCGGGGAATGGCTCAGCCACCGGCCGACGATGATCTTCTGCTGGTTGCCGCCGCTGAGCTCGGTGATGTAGGCTTCGATGCCGGGGCAGGCGACGCGGAAGCGGTCGATGACCTTCTGCGCGTTCTCCTTTTCCCTGCGGAAGCCGAAGAACTTCACCCTCCGGTTGACAAAGTGGTCGATCTGGGCCGCGGTGATGTTCTCCTTCAGGTCGCGCCGCGGGAAGATGCCGCAGTTTTTGCGGTCCTCCGGGATCATCACCATTCCCTTTTTGATCAGCTGCTGCGTGTTCCACCTTTTAAAGGTCTCGCCCATGAACTCGATCGTGCCCCCGCATTTGCGCAGGCCGAAGATGGATTCCATCAGCTCGGTGCGTCCCGCGCCGATGAGGCCCGCCACGCCGAGGATCTCGCCCTTATGTACCTCGAAATTGATGTCCGCGAAGCTCTCCGACTCGAGCCCGGTCACGCGCAGCGCGACCTCCGGGTCCGGCTCGCCCAGGCTGAAGGAGGAACCCTCCAGCGAATGGCCGACCATGTGCTCCTCGATCTCGTGCTTGGTGACCTCCGTCACCGGCGCGTCGCAGACCTTTTCGGAGTTGCGCAGCACGACGACCTTGTCGCAGACGGCGAACACCTCGTCCAGGAAATGCGTGATGAAGATCATGCCGATGCGCTGTTTCTTCAGCGTGCGCATCACCTCGAACAGCCGCTCGCGTTCCGGCGCCGTCAGGGATGCGGTGGGCTCGTCTAGGATCAGCACGCGGGGGTTGAGCCGGATCGCCTTGGCGATCTCGATCAGCTGCTGCTCGCCGGGGCCCAGGGTCCCGACGATCGCGTCCGGGTCGAGCTGGATGTTCATGATGCCCATGTACTTGAGGGCTTCCTCGCGGCACTTCTTCCAGTTGACCATCGACTTCTTCCCGGGGAAGTCCTCGATGCAGATGTTTTCGGCGACGGTGAGGTTCAAAAACAGGCTCAGTTCCTGATGCACCGCGGCGATCGGCAGCTTGCCCATCTTGATCTCCTTCATCTCCCTGCCGTCGAAGGTGATGGACCCCTCGGTGGGCTCCAGCAGTCCGACCAGCATGTTTTTGAAGGTGGATTTGCCCGCGCCGTTTTCCCCCAGCAGGGCGGTGATTTCGCCTTCGCGGACAACGAAGTCGACCCCGGAGACGACCTTTTTGTTTGCGAACGCCTTTGTGAGATTTTTTGTTTCCAAAATCACAGTGCTCATAAGATACCTCACCTGTTTATTGTTATAAATGCTGCCGTGACCCCGCGGCAGCAACCGTTACCTCCCGGGCGTCCGCGGTGCTGCGGTGTGCGGCCGTCGCCGATCTTTTCGGCAAAATCTCAATTTTAATCTGGCAAATTATAATTCATAATATTTTTATTATTTTTGAAATAAATTACGATGCCGTGTTGTCAAAGCGTCCGAATAACCACATGTTTATCACGGAAATTTCACACAATTTGCAACATATCATTTGAAAAAAGCGCGAAAATGGAAATCTGAAGCAGATTTTCTTGAGAAAATATTTAACTTTTCTATTTCAAATTCTGTAATCTTTTACTTGATTATTATACTTTTTATCAACAAAGTCAATACCAAAAATGAATATTTCCCCCGATTCGTTCCAGCTCAACAAAACCGTCCGCGTTTCTTTGTAGAAAGTGACACAGTTTTTTCTCCCGGTGGTGCGTATTCGCGTATCCGGCCTTCCCCGCGGCGGGTAAAAAAACGGCGCCCGCGGATGACGCGGGCGCCGCCCCGGACAAAAAGGACCCGGCGCCTGTCTGCACAGGCGCCGGGTCCTTTTTCTCCTGATTCCGTCTATGGCCCCGGACGGCTATTCCCCCTCCGTGCCCTTCCGGTAGTACTCCTCCATCACGTCCGCGGGCACCATGCTGCCGCCCGTCGCCCACGCGATGTGCGTGAACTGGCCCTGGAAGCCGGCGAGCTTCTCCCGGACCAGGTAGCCGCGCCCCTCCCCGGTCCCGAGGAGGTTGAGGACGCCCGGGACGCCGGCCAGCGCGCTCGGCTCGAGGCGGATGCCCTCGGTGTCCGCCATCCGCGCGAGCAGACGGTACATATGCCGGTCGCTGACCGTCATCGCGCCGCTGATGAACGGGGGCATCAGCCGCCCGACCAGATGGGAGCACCTGCCGACCGCCAGCCCGTCGGCCGCGGTCCGGTTGTCGATGCCGATGTCCTGCACGCAGACCCCGTCGTAGCGTCCGGTATAGAGCCCCAGCAGCATGCAGGGGGAATGGGTCGGCTCCGCAAAGAAGCAGTGGGCCGCGTCCCCGAAGAGGGTCTTGATGCCGAAGGCGACGCCGCCCGGACCCCCGCCGACCCCGCAGGGCAGGTAGACGAAGAGCGGGTGCTCGCGGTCGACGGCGATCCGCATCTCCTCCAGCTGCTTTTTGAGCCGGAGGGCGGCCACCGCGTAGCCGAGGAAGAGGTCCTTCGAGTTTTCGTCGTCGATGAAGTGGCAGGAGGGGTCGGACTGCGCCTGCCTGCGCCCCTCGGTGACCGCGAGGCTGTAGTCGTTCTCATATTCGACGACGTGCACGCCGAGGCCGCGCAGCATATCCTTCTTCCACTGGCGCGCGTCCGCCGACATGTGGACGGTGACGTGGAAGCCGAGCTTCGCGCTCATGATGCCGATCGAAAGCCCGAGGTTCCCCGTCGAGCCCACCGCGATCTTATACCGCGAAAAGAACTCCCGGAAGCGCGGCTCCGCGAGGCGCGCGTAATCGTCCGTCCAGGAGAGCAGCCCCTCTTCGACCGCGAGCTCCTCCGCGTGCTTGAGGACCTCGTAGATGCCGCCCCGCGCCTTGATGGAGCCGGAGATCGGAAGCTCGCTGTCGCATTTGAGCAGCAGCCTCCCGTCGATCGGGACGCCGCTCTGCTCCTCGAGGGCCTTTTTCATGCGGGGGATCTCCCGCAGCGGGGACTCCAGAATCCCGCCCGAAACGGCCGTCTCGGGGAAGGCCGCGGCGAGATAGGGGGCGAACCGGTCCAGCCGGTCGCTGGCGTCCTCGATGTCCCGGATGGTGAACGGACAGTTCCCCGCCGCTTGCGCGGCGGGGCGTTTTTGATCGTTGATCCAGAAGCATTCCCGTAAATCCCGGAGGGAGCGGAGGAGCGGGTATTTCGCGCTCCATTCGCTTTCCTCCATCGACAATATCGTGTTATCCATAATCGACTCCTAAAACGTACTAGAATAATCCCGGCAGGAAGCCGCTGAAGCAGTTGATGAGCAGGATGATCGCAAAGGCGACCACGCTGGCCAGCGTGGTGCTGACCGTCACGACCATCGTCTCGTTGATGGAGATGCCGTTGAGCTGGGAGGGGTGCCAGAAGGCGCCGTCGGTGGGCAGGGTGAGGCCGACGGTGCCGGCGCAGACCGCGAGGCCCACGAGCACGGGCGACAGCCCCTGCAGCGCGATCGCCGGGCCGACGATGGAGACCGCCGTCATCATGGCGACCGTGGCGGAGCCGACCGCCGCGCGGATGATCATGGCGAGCAGGAAGCCGAGCAGCAGCACGGGCATGTTGAAGTGGGAGAACATGTTCGCCAGCGCGTCGCCGATGCCCGTCTGGGTGATGACCTTGGCAAAGCAGCCGCCGCATCCGATGACCATGAGGATGCTGCCGACCTTGTTGGCGCTCGTGTCGATATACCGCATGATGCCCTTCTTGGCCGGGCCCGCGACCAGGTATTTGCGCAGGGTCACGGCGGCGAGCAGCATCGCCATGAAGAGGGCGACGTTTTTATCGCCGATGAACTGGAAGACGGTGTAGAGGATGCTCCCCTCCGCGACGAACATCGGTACGACGGCGCCCAGCACGATGAGGATGATCGGGAAAAGGATCAGCGCGAAGCCGATGCCCGCCGACGGCTTGGTTTCGTCGGCCTTGATCAGGTCGCTGTTGGCGTCGAGGAACTCCTGGGCCTCCTTGCGGCCTCTGGCGTTGATGCCGTTGGAGAACTGCCAGCCGCAGAGCAGGCTCGCGATGATCGAGACGATCAGGCCGTAGAAGATGAACCAGCCGAGGTTCGCGCCGACCTCCGCCGCGACCGCGACCGGGCCGGGCGTCGGCGCGACGATGCAGTGGGTGAGCAGCAGGCCCACGAAGAGCGCGTTCACATAGCCGGTCATCTTCTTATTGGTGAGCTTCTGCAGCGAATTGAGCAGGGGCGAGAGCATGACGTAGGCCGACCCGAAATAGACGGGGATCGAGACCACGTAGCCCAGCAGGTTGATCGCGAGGTAGTCGTGCTTGGAGCCGACCTTGCGCAGGAGGAATTTCGCGATCTCCTCCAGCGCGCCGGACGAGCCGAGCATCTCGCCGAAGATGCATCCGAAGATGATGACGAGTCCGGTGCTGGTCATCGTGCTGCCGAAGCCGCCGCTGATGGCGCCGGTCAGATCGGCGATCTTCATGCCGGAAAGCAGCCCCATCATGATCGTCGCAGAGACGAGTCCCACCGACGCGCTCCATTTGAAGCGGATCAGTACCACCAGCAGAAAAACCATGGAAACCAGGAAAACAATCAGAGTATTCATGCCGTTCTCTCCCTCCTAGATATCATTCCTGTGCGAATTGATCCGAATTGGCCACGGCGGCGACGTACATCTTGCTCCTGTCGAAGATCGAGTCGACCACCGCGTACTCCTTCATGGTGTGGTTCCACTGCCCGCGCACGCCGCAGGAGCAGATCGTCGGGACGCCCGCCATCGTCGTGGACGCGGCGTCGGACCCGCCGCCGAGCGGGCGGCCGTTGACCTCCGGGAGGCCGTATTCCTTCGCGATCCCCCTGACGTACTCGAAGAACCGCATGCCCTCGCCGGTCGTCTCAAAGACGTCCAGCTTGTTCAGGAAGGCGTATTTGGTGGAGGTGCCGTCGATGTAGGTCTTTTTGCAGATTTCGTCGAGTCGGGCGAGCAGCTTTTCCTTGCCGCTCAGGGTGGTGTAGCGCATGTCGAGCACCACCTCGCAGTGGGCGGGGACCGCGTTGGGCACCGTGCCGCCCGAGATCGTCCCGATGTTGCAGGTGTTGCCGATCGAAAGGTCGGTCATGTTGTGGAAGTCGATGATCTTGTAGGCCATCTCGGCGATCGCGCTCCTGCCGCCCTGGAAGTCGTTGCCCGAGTGGGTCTCCACGCCGTCCACCTCGACCGTGTAGCGCAGGCAGCCCTTGCGGCCGGTGCAGAGGTAGTTGTCGATCATGCCCGTCTCCATATTGAAGGCGCACAGGCAGCCCTTCGCCTCCGCCTCCATCACCTCGGCGCCCTGGGAGCCGGTGTGGTTGATCTCCTCGTCCCCCGAGAAGCAGAACTTGATCGGACGCTCGTCGTACCCGATCCTGTTGAGCGCCTTCACGGTGGTCAGCGCGATCAGGATGCCGCCCTTCATGTCGAGGACGCCGGGGCCGTAGGCCTTGCCGTCGACGATCTTGAAGGGGTTTTCCGGGTGCATGCCCGTCGGGAAGACGGTGTCCATGTGCCCGCAGAAGAGGATCGGCTTGCCCGGGCGGTCCTTGCCCAGGACGCCGACCAGCGTGTCGGCGTTGACGCCCACCGGCACGTACCGGCATTCGAATCCGGCCTTCTCCATCTCCGCCTTCAGGAAGTCGGAAAATATGCGGACCTTGTCCGGCGTCTTGCTCCAGCTTTCACGGTTGACGAATTCCCGGTAGAGCCCGAGGGTCTCCTCCCGGATCTCGTCGATGTACGCATATGCCGCGGAGAGGTCTTTTTTCACTGCAGGTTCCTCCATTCCATTTTTCCCGGTCATTTTCTGCGAAAATAACAAAAGGGCATTAAAAAGTACTTAACAACAACGCTGTTTGTTAAGTACAGTTTAACACCCGTTTTAAAAATGTCAACCTGTTCAATTAAAAATCGTCAAATAGATTTGTTCACAGCCAAAAAATTGTACAATCTGACCATGTCGGCCGGTTTCCGCCGCCCGCCGCCGTCAAAAGCTGGGCGGCGTGATCGCGAACAGGACGTCGCATTCCTCGTCCCCGTCGTTCTTCCAGCGGTGGAGGCTCTCGGGCGGGATCAGGACGCTGTCGCCCTCCTCCAGCTCGTAGGGGACGTCGTTGACGTAGACGGTGATCCGCCCCTTGACCACATAGGCGACCTCCTCGCCGTGGTGCATCGTCTCGACGTTGTGGGAATCGTTCTTCCCCGGCACGTGCATCATGCAGAATTCGATGTCCCCGCTGACGTTGG
>NZ_DBMDHH010000017.1:0-56053 GCF_057433415.1 Anaerotruncus sp.
GGCAGGCGGTCAAGGGCTACGGCGGCGAAAAGGGCACCGGCCTGCGCACCGACCGCGACCTGCCGATGGGGGTCATCGGCGCGCTCGTGCTCATCACCATCGTCTTTATCTGGCTCTTCCCGCCCATCCCCGTCACGCTGCTCGGCGCGGTGTGCATCGCGGTGTTCGGGTTCTTCTTCGCGACCGTCTCCTCCCGGCTGGTGGGGCTTGTCGGCTCGAGCAACAACCCCGTCTCCGGCATGGCGATCGCGACGCTGCTCTTCTGCACGATGCTCCTCAAATCCACCGGCAGCGCCGGGCAGGGCGGCATGATGGGCGCGATCGCCATCGGGTCGGTCATCTGCATCATCGCCGCGATCGCTGGCGACACCTCACAGGACCTCAAGACCGGCTATATTCTCGGCGCAACCCCGCGCAAGCAGCAGCTCGGCGAGTTGGTGGGCGTGGCCGCCGCCGCGCTCGCGATCGGCGGCGTGCTCTACCTGCTCGACATGGCCTGGGGCTACGGCTCCACCGAGCTGCCCGCCCCCCAGGCGATGCTCATGAAGATGGTCGTCGAAGGGGTCATGGAGGGCAACCTCCCCTGGACCCTCGTTTTCGCGGGCGCAGGCATCGGCGTCGCCGCCGAGATCCTGCGCATCCCCGTGCTCCCCTTCGCGGTGGGCATCTATCTGCCCATCCACCTCTCCGTTCCGATCATGACGGGCGGCCTCGTCCGTCTGTGGTTTGAAAAGCGCCGGTGCCGCTCCGAAGAGGCGCGCAAGGACACGGTTGAGCGCGGCGTCCTCTACACCTCCGGCATGATCGCGGGCGAGGGGCTCATCGGCATCCTGCTGGCCGTCTTCGCCATCATCCCGGTCGGCAAAGACGCCGCCGGCGAGGCGGTCAGCCTGGGCAGCGCCATCGACCTCTCCCGCCTGACCTCCGGGCTCGGCGGCTGGGCGGCCCTGCTCTCCCTCGCGGCCTTCGGCCTGCTCATCCTCTCCCTGCTGGGCGCGGCCCTCCGCAACCGCCATGACGCGGCGTGAGCGTCGGTCCCGCAACTACCTCGAATTCATTCCGCTGCGCGACCCCGGGCTTCCCTGGCGGGAGCGGGAGCCGGGACTCGTCACGCTGACGGCCGCGCACCGGGGATTTTTCAACCGTGTGGCGCAGCGGTGCTTCGGACGGCCCGCGGCAAGCAGGATCGACCTCGACCGGCAGGGCAGCTTCGTATGGCTCCAGATCGACGGCGCCCGCCCGGTCGGGGAGATCGGCGCGCTGCTGGAAGCGCGGTTCGGGGAGGAGGCCGCGCCGCTCTACCCGCGCCTCGTGCGGTTTATCGAGCTGCTGCGGGAATACCGGTTCATCCGGTGGAATACAGAATGATCCATTAAACTTTGCCCGGATGTCCGTCGGACAAGCGGAAAAAGGAAGGACGCGGCCATGGCCGCGTCCTTCCTTTTATTATGCAGTCTCCCGGCGCTTCCGGCGCTGGATGTTGTTGAGGATCCGCACGCAGGCGGAAACGAGCAGGATGCCGATCGCCAGCGCGCCCGCGATGCCCAGCGTGTGGATGCCGGTGTTCATGAAGTTCATCATATCGCCGTTGATGCAGTATTCCATCGTGTAGTAGATGCCGCCGCCCGGCACCAGCGGGATGAGGCCCACGATGAGGTAGACGGTGGCGGGGGATTTCTGGAGGCGCGCCATGATCTCGGAATAGGCCGCGACCGCGAGGATTGCGGCGAACGACTGGGTGATGTCGTTCTGGAGCCAGCCGCAGAGCAGGTAGACGCACCAGCCGACCGCGCCGCCGAGCGACGCGAGCAGCAGCATCCGCTTGCGCATGCGGATGTTGAAGACCAGGCAGTAGCCGACGCACCCCATAAAGGAGTAGAGGCAGGGCAATAACAGTTCCATCAGATCCCCTCCCTACAGCATCCGCGCGACGGCGAGCGCGGCGCCCGCGCCGAGCGCCATCGCCGCGGCGGTGAGCAGCGCCTCGGTGAGGCGGGCCTGTCCGGCAAGGTAATCCCCCGCCATGATGTCCCGCATCGCGTTGGTGATCGCGACTCCCGGGACGAGGTTCATGAGCGCGCCGATGACCATCTTGTCGATGTTCTGTCCCAGTCCCAGCCCCACGGCGGCCACCGCGAGCATCATTGTGACGCCGCTCGCAATGATGTTGACGAAGACGGCGTTGGCCTTCCAGCGTTCCAGCGCAAATACGACAAAGAACATCGCCAGCCCAATGACGGCCGCGCAGCCCGCGTCCGCGAGCGTCCCCCCGAAAAAGAGGGCGAAGGAAAACGCGATCAGCACATACCCTGCGCACCGCCGCGCGGGCGGGGAGCCGCCCAGGCGGCGGATTGCCTCCAGCTCGCCGTACGCCTCCTCCAGCGGGACCTCCCCCCGGCAGATGCGCCGGCAGAGGGCGTTTAAAAGGTCGATGCGGTCAAGGTTGGTGCCGCGCGCGTAGATACGGCGGGTCTTGCTGACCGTGCTGCCGTCCCCAAGCGTGATCGACACGATGATGCAGGTCGGCACCGCGAAGACGTTCGCCTCCCGCGCACCGTAGGCGCTCACCAGCCGGTAGACCGATTCCTCCACGCGGTAGGTCTCCGCGCCGCTCTCGAGCAGCTCGCTGCCCACGTCCGCCGAGACGTGCAATAGCTCGTTGTAGTCCAAGGCCCTTCCCCTTCCGTACCGAACTGCAAAATCCCGTAACAGTATACCATAGTTCCCCCGCGCAGACAATGGCGCGGCGGAAAAGAGATCCCGTTACACAAAGGTCAATTTCCCAATTAATTGGATATATTGTGTGACTGATCCACATTTTTCGTTCCCGCCAAAAAGCTATAAATCATTGATTTTCTTGGGAAAAATATAAAATTTCTGTCACAAACTAGATAAAATATTGTTTTGTGACTGGCGTGTGATTACCAAATGCTATATTTTGGTTGTTACCAATGGCAAATGCTGGGGTTCTGTTAAAAAAGCCGAACTCCACGGAAATAACAGGAAGGGTGTGGACAGAAATGAGCGATCCGGCGGGAAAACCGATGGACCCCGCTTCGTTCCTCATCCAGGTGCAGTTCCGTCAGAACGCCACCTGGCAGGGCAGTATCCAGTGGCTCGACAAGAAAAAGACCCAGCGGTTTAGAAGCACGCTGGAACTCATTCAGCTGATGGACAGCGCGCTGGATTCGCGGGGCCCGGACGAGAAAGCGTTCGCGGCCTGGGACGATTCGGACGCCGGTACAGTCCCGGCGCAGAAGCAGGAGGAAAAGGAAGATGAGTAACATGAAGAAACTTTTGGCTACCCTTGTTGCGGCGCTGCTGGTGCTGACGCTTGTGCCGGTCAGCGCATTGGCAGCAGGACCTGTTACAATATATATTTATGCGGCCATTCCTGATGGGAACGGCGGATATCTATATGGAGATGCCGCCGCTCATGCAATGCAAAATGGAAAGACATCTACTACCGATGTAACTACCACTTGGAATGCCAGTACGTCAATGAGCAATTGGACTATAAAGTCTTATTCCCAATTGGGATTTGTTCCAAAGAGCGGATGGAAATACAAAGGGACTTTTAAATATAATTTTGGCAGCTTTTTTGACGCGAAGACTTGGAAGACTGGCGAGACAACCGGTATTGTCAATAACAGTACCCGCACGCTATATTATTATTTTGAAAATCCTGCTCCAGCCACCTACCCGTTAACTGTCGAAACACTCGTCAACGGCGAAAAAGTTGGCAGTGGCACGGGCGGTGGAAGCTACATAAGTGGAAAATCCATCAGCATCGCTCCCGCAAGCTTCACCAAAGACCCGGCGTATGATTATACGTTTGCCGGCTGGACCATTTCAAACGGAAGCGGCACCTTTACCAACGCTAAGAGCGAAAACACTTCTTTTAAGACTGGGAACGCCGCTACCACCATCCGCGCAAACTATCATGCGGAACGAAAGCCCGTCACCCCTAGCACGGCAAATTTGACGGTCAAGACCCATATAAACGGCGAGCTTTCCAAAACAGATTCCTATGGACCTTATGATTTGCCATCCGACGGCAACGGTATCGTCATCTACCCGGAAGCCAACAAATCCGGCTTTGATACGGAGAACTATGACTACGAGTTCGTAAAATGGAATAAAGAAAGCGGCAGCGGACATTTTGGAAGTACGGTTGAAAACGCGCCCTTCCGAATTAAGGACGACAGCGTTGTATCCGCCTACTACACCGCCACTCCAAAAGCCGCTGAGACCTTCACCGTCACCTTTGACAGCAACGGCGGCTCCGATGTGGCTTCCATCACCGGCATCGCCCGGGGGAGCACGATCGACAGGCCCACCGACCCGTCCAAAGAAAACTGCGACTTCTCCGGTTGGTACAAGGATGACGGCACTTTCGCCGAAGCATGGAACTTTGGCTCCGATACCGTCACCGAAAATCTCACGCTCCACGCCAAGTGGACTGAAAAGAGCGTTGACCCGCCCAAACCCGAAGTCGACCGGATCACACTCCTCTACGCCTCCGCCGACGGGCAGATCAACGAAACCCACTATATGGACGCCCCGTCAGTCGCCGGCCCGGTGGATCTGTCCGACGCGATCAAGAGCTTCGGCGGCTACCGCTTTGACAGCTTCTCCGTCTCCTCCGAGCCCAAGGAAGCCGCCGATATGGTCAGCCTTATGTCCGCGGAGGCCATTTCGGAGGAAGCTCCCGCCGCCTCCCTCAAGCAGGAGGTCGACGCGCTCAAGGCCGCGCTGGTCAAGGACGGCATTTATACCGACATCGACGAAATCGACGCCGATCTGGACGACTACCGCGATCTCGCCGGACAGATCGACGAGCTCAACGCCAAGCTGAAAAAGCTGGCGCATCAGGAAGAAGACAAGGACGACGCGTTCGATGAAAACCAACAGAGTTCCGACGATCAGCAGGGCTCCGACGATCAGCAGGGCTCCGACGACCAGCAGGGCTCCGACGACCAGCAGGGCTCCGACGACCAGCAGGGCTCCGACAATCAGCAGGGCTCCGACGACCAGCAGGGCTCCGACGACCAGCAGGGCTCCGACGATCAGCAGGGTTCCGACGATCAGCAGGGTTCCGACGATCAGCAGGGTTCCGACGATCAGCAGGGTTCCGACGACCAGCAGGGTTCCGACGACCAGCAGGGTTCCGACGACCAGCAGGGTTCCGACGACCAGCAGGGTTCCGATACTCAGCAAGGTTCCGATGACCATCGTGACAGCGACAGCAAGGGCAACGAAAAACCGACCCTTGAGGAGCAGATCGAATCGCTCGAATCGAATATCCAGTCCTACCGCGACGCGCGTTCCGAGCTCAAGCACAAGCTCGGCAGCGAGCTGATCGAGAAGGACGCGGCGCTCCGCTCCGCGGCGTTCCCGGCGCTTCTGTCGGACAATGCGATTGCCGTATCCGCAAACGACGTGGAAGTCAGCGGCAACACCTTCCAGTACGACCCGAGCAACGTCTATACCGTCATCTTCCACTATGTGAAGACCGGCGGAAGCAGCAATCCCGGCGGCGGCGGAAGCAGCGGCAGCGACCGCCCCGATACCCCCTCCACCCCGATCCTCAAGCCTAAGGACGAAACCGTCCCCGAAGGCCTCCTGACGATTGAGGATGAGGAAGTGCCTCTGTCCGCGCTCCCCACCAAGCAGGGCCCCAATACCGGCCGCGGCGGCGAACGCCATGCAAATCTCGCCGCGCTCACCCTCCTGCTCAGCGCCTTTGTCGGGCTGCTCAAGAAGAAATAACGGACTTATGAAAGCCGGGCGCGCGATCCTCGCGCGCCCGGCTTTTTCCATTTTTGTGCACATTTCATATAGACGAGCCCTTTCCTCTGCGGTATACTAGAAAAAATACAGATTATCAGGCCGCTTTGCGGCCAGAAGCGAGGAACTGTTTATGGATTCAACATACCTGCTGGCCTATGGGATGATGATGGTTTTGATCGTCATTGCCTTCATTGTCATCAATCAGGCCCACCAGAAAATCCGGCGGATGTGCGATCCGTTCGGCATCGCCTTTGCCGAGGCCGCCAACCACACCCTCTCCGGGCTGAGCTGCAAGCCCGCCACGGAAACGCTCGCGGACGGCGCCGTCCGGATGCTCCCCTTCGAGCAGCAGTCCCCCGAGATGCAGGAGGTCCTGCGGCGCGGCTGCGACGCCTATGTGCGGGAACGGCACGAGACGATGCAGAACGCCCTGCGGCAGGTTCTGGAAGCCACCAAAGCCAACAGCCGCCAGAACAAGTTCTATTTCGGCGTGCTCAATGAAATCTACCGCGTGAACCTGCTCTTCTTTAACGGCTGCCATGACCTGTCCACCCTCGCGGATGAGGACGACCGTACAGAGTTTGGCCTCTACATCGACAACCAGGATTTCATCCGCGGGAACATCTCCAAGCGGATGACCACCGCCGGGCAGAAGCAGCTCGCCGCGCTCTGGGGCCGGCACGACTGACCGGCGTTTCCTGTAAAGCAACTTTACTTAACGCGATTCTTGTAGCAGCTGCAAAAGCGGCCCGCACAGCCATTGAGGCTGTGCGGGCCGCTTCGTTTTACTGCCAAGTGATTTACCTTTACTCCATAAACGCCGCGAGCAGTTTTTCACGGACCTCCGCCACGTTCGTCTCCCGGACGCGGCGGCGCAGCTCGAGCACGTAGGGCGGCGAAACGGACAGCTCGTCGACCCCGATGGCGAGGAAGGTCTCGGTCAGCTCGGGGTCCGCGGCAAGCTCGCCGCAGATGCCCATCCAGATGCCCGCCTTGTGGGCATTGTCCGCCACCAGCTTGATGAGCCGCAGGATCGCCGGGTGATGCGCGTCATAGAACCGCTCCAGCTTCTGGTTCTGGCGGTCGATCGCCAGAGTGTACTGGGTCAGGTCGTTGGTGCCGATGCTGAAGAAATCCACCTCCGGCGCGAGCCGGTCGCTGATCATCGCCGCCGCGGGCGTCTCAATCATGATACCCAGCTCGACCTCCTCGGAATAGGGGATGCCCGCCGCCTTCAACTCCTCCCGCACCTCGGCGGCGATCCGCTTGATCTCGCGGACCTCCCACACGGAGGTGATCATCGGGAACATGATCGCGATGTTGCCGAACGCCGACGCACGGTAGAGGGCGCGCAGCTGGGTCTTGAAGACGTCCTCCCGCGTCAGGCAGATACGGATGGCGCGGTAGCCCATCGCGGGATTGTCCTCCTTGGGCAGCTGGAAGTAATCCACCTGCTTGTCGGCGCCGATATCGAGGGTGCGGATGACCACCCGCTTGCCGGCGGCCGTCTCCGCGACGGTGCGGTACGCGGCGAACTGCTCCTCCTCGCTCGGGTAGCCGCTGCTCTCGAGGTAGAGGAACTCGCTGCGGAAGAGCCCGATGCCCCCCGCGTCGTTGGCGAGCACCGCGCCCATGTCGGAGGGGCTGCCGATGTTGGCGTAGATGAGCACCTTCTGACCGTCGACCGTGACGTTTTCCTTGCCCCGCAGTTCCTGGAGCAGGCGGCGCTTGTCGTTCTCCTTCTCCCACTTTTCGCGCAGGGCCGCCGTCGTCTCCGCGTCGGGGTCGACGTAAATCTGCCCGCAGAAGCCGTCCACGATGACCTCGCGGCCGTTATAGGCCTCCTCCAGCGCATCCCCCACGCCGATCACGGCGGGGATGTTCATCGTGCGCGCCAGGATCGCGGTGTGGGAGTTGGCCGAGCCGCGCTTGGTCACGAACGCGAGAATCTTGTTTTTGTCGAGCTGGACCGTCTCGCTCGGCGCGAGGTCGTCCGCCGCGATGACCACCGGCCCGGCCGAGTCGACCCCCGCGCTCTGCACGCCGCAGAGCACGTTCACCAGCCGCTCGGACACGTCCTTGACGTCCGCCGCGCGCCCCTGCATATAGGGGTCGTCCATCGCGGAAAACATCTGCGCGAAGTTATCCGCCGTCACGCCGACGGCGTATTCCGCGTTCACCCCCTGGGAGGTGATGATGTTGGTGACCGAATCGCAGTAGTCAAGGTCCTCGAGCATCATCTGGTGGATCTGGAAGATCATCGCGTTGGTCTCCCCCACCTCGACGAGCGCCTTCTGGTAGAGCGCCTCGAGCTGTTCGACGGCCTTTGTCTTCGCGTCCTCGAACCGGGCGATCTCCGCCTGCGGGTCGTCGACGCTGCGTCGGTGGATGTTCTGCTGGCGGCGCTCATAGAACGCCAGCCTGCCGAACGCGATCCCGCCGAACACGCTCTTGCCGTTTAATACTATCATTCCTGCACCTCCCGAAGATTTCCCCGCCGGGTCAGAGCTGTTTTCCCTTCACATAGACCGCACGGATATTCAGCTCCCGGTCGGCCAGCACGAAGTTGGCGAGCTTTCCGGACGCGATCGAGCCCATGCGGCCGTCCTCGCCGATCGCTTTGGCGGGATTGATCGTGGCCATCCGGACGGCGCTCTCGAGCGGCACGCCGAATTTGACCGCGCAGCGCATGCAGTCGAAGAGGTTGGTGGCGGAGCCCGCGATCGTGCCGTCCGAAAGGGTCGCGAGGTTGCCCTTGACGTCGACATGCTGGCCGCCGAGCGAATAGGCCCCGTCCGAAAGGCCGGTGGCCATCATGCTGTCGCTGATGAGCACGACCTTGTCGTCCCCGAGCAGCTTGACGGTCGCGCGCACAACCGCCGGGTGGATGTGCACCCCGTCGCAGATGAGCTCCGCCATCGCGCCGCTGTCCGCCACCGCGCCGACCACGCCGGGCGCGCGGTGGGAGAAGGGCGGCATCGCGTTGTACAGGTGGATGGCGCGGGACGCGCCCCGCCGGAACGCCTCCATCGCCGTATCGTAGTCCGAGGTGGTGTGGGCCACCGCGACGGCGCAGTATCGCTTCGCCTCGTCGATGAACTCCATCGCGCCGGGCAGCTCGGGCGCGACGCAGGCGGTCTTGATCCTGCCGCCCGACGCCTCCCACAGCCGCCGGAACATGCCGATATCCGGCTCACGCAGGAAGGCGCCGTTCTGCGCGCCCTTCTTGGCGGGGTTGAAGAAGGGCCCCTCCATGTTGACGCCGAGGAACATCGCGCCGCCCCGGTAGGAGTAGCGCGCGGCGTTTTGGTAGATCGCGGCGAGCGTCTCCTCCGCCAGCGTCATCGACGCGGGCGAGATGGCGGTCACGCCGTTTTTGCCCTCATAGGCGGTGATCGCGTCGAGCGCCTCGTCGGTGCCGTCGCAGAAATCATAGCCGCTGCAGCCGTGGGAGTGGATATCGATCAGCCCGGGAAGCATGAGCAGCCCCGACGCGTCGACCGTACCGCCGCCCGCCGTTTCGGCGAACAGCTCCCCTTCCACCGCGACGTCCCGTTTTTCAAAGGCGAACCCTTCGGTATAGACCTGTGCGTTTTTGATAATCATCTGGAACCTCCGTCCCCGCGCCGCGGGGCTTTTACAGTTGGATTTTGGCGAGCGCCGCGCCGTCCGCCACAACGGTCACGTCGTTGTGGAGCTGGAGGATCGACGCGGGCACCGCCGGCGTGATCGGCCCGCAGAGCGCCGCGTACATCGCGTCCGCCTTGCCCGCCCCGCTGGCGACGAGCAGAATCTTTTTCGCCTGCATGATCGACTTGATACCCATCGAATAGGCGTAGCGGGGCACGTCGTCCCGGTTCTCGAAGAAGCGGGAGTTCGCCTCGATGGTGCTCTCGGTGAGCGCGACGCAGTGGGTTTCCTTCTCGAACGCCTCGCCCGGCTCGTTGAAGCCGATGTGGCCGTTCGCGCCGATGCCCAGGATCTGAAGATCGATGCCGCCCACGCTCTCGATGACCCGGTTGTAGCGCGCACACTCCTTTTCGCTGTCCGGCTCCATGCCGTTGGGGATGTGGGTGTTTTCGGGCCTGATGTTGATGCCCTTGAAGAAATGCTCGTTCATGTAGTAGTAATAGCTCTGGTCGCTCTCCCGCGGAAGGCCCTTGTACTCGTCGAGGTTGACCGACTTGACGGAAGAGAAGTCGATATCGCCCTTGTTGTACCAGTCGGTCAGCTGGGCGTAGATGCCCTCGGGCGTCGAGCCGGTGGCCAGCCCGAGCACGCAGTTGGGCTTCATGATCACCTGCGCGGAGACGATGTTGGCGGCCTTGCGGCTCATGTCGTGGTAGTCCTTCGCAACGTATATTCTCATGGTCGGTTCCCCCTTTTTGCTGCGGCCCTGTCCGCGGGTCGCTTAGTTTCATTATAGTGGCTCTATCCGTCTTTACAAGGGCTCTTGTTTAAAAAAAGAATTTTTTAGGGATAAATCCACAATTTTTTATCCATTTTCTGTTATTGTTAACAAAATGTGTCCATAATATTGACAAAATATATCTCAGCTGTTAAACTGAAACCAAACAGAAGATGCAAAGTGATGTTACTGATGCGATCAGGCATAAGCTTTCGGACGATTGGTTGAATTGTTTGGAAAGTTTGTGCCTTTTATTTTTCCCCGATTTTCGCCGGTACATCCGCATCCGCTCAAAAGGAGGATCATTTCATGCAGACCTTTACCTACAAAATAAACGACGCCCTCGGCATCCACGCGCGCCCCGCCGGGCTGCTCGTCAAGTGCATCTCGTCCTTCCCCGCCGCGACCACCATCTCGGTGAACGGCAAGTCGGCCGACGGCAAGCGCCTCTTCGCGCTGATGGGGCTGGGCGTCAAGCAGAACGACGAGATCACCGTCGCCGTCGACGGCGAGCGGGAGGTCGAAGCCGCCGAGGCCATCAAAAAGTTCCTCACCGAAAACCTGTAAGTGCCGCGCCGCCGCAGGGCGGCGCGCGCGGTCGGCTTTCACGGGGGACGGCTTGAAGGAGGGCGCGCGGCATGCACTACAAAGTGCTGAAGGTCTATAACAACAACGTCGTCCTGGCCGAGGAGCCGGGCGGCAAGCAGATCGTGCTGATCGGCAAGGGCGTCGGGTTCGGTGCGCGCAAGGGCGACCTGATCAACGGCGACGATCCGGACAACAAGGTCTTTTCCATCCTGGACGAGAGCGTCAACCCCAGCGAGATCAAACGGCTCAACTACGACATCGAAAAGGTCGAGAAGGTGACCCAGGAGATCGTGGAGATCGCGCGCGAAAAGCTCGACATCACCAACGACAAGCTCTACGACGCCCTCTACGACCACATCGCGTTCGCGATCGAACGCCTCAAGATGGGCCTGCCGATCGACAACCCCTTCATCGGCGAGATCGCCATCATGTGCTCGCGGGAGTTCGAGGTCGCGGAGATTGCCGCCAAGCTCATCCGCAGGGAGGTCGACGTCGATATCGGCGAACCGGAAAAGGGCTTCATCGCCCTCCACCTCTACTCCGCCCGCCGCAACAAACACATCAATACCGCCATGAAAAACGCCCGGTTCTATAAGCAGGCGGTGCTCGTGGTCGGGCGGTGCTTCGGGCGGACCTTCGACACCAACTCCTCCGCCTGCAAAAACTTCCTGACCAGCCTCAACCGCCTGATCAGCTCCGCGCTGCGCGGCGCCCCGCTCGAGATGCCCGTCAAACAGTATGTCCGGCTGGGCATGGGAGAATACTACCGCGCCGCGCAGGCGGTCTCCGACCTGATGAAACGGGAGATCGGCGCGGAGCTTTCCGAAGACCACAAGGCGTTTCTGGCGGTCCACATCTGCCTGCTGGTCCAGATGTAGATTTCGGCTTTGTCTGTATACGGGGAATTCGCCCCGTACATAATAGATTCTGTTTTAGGAGGTAGACACATGGAAAAAACCACGTTCCTGCAAAAGCTCCAGAAACTGGGCAAAGCGTTGATGCTGCCCATCGCCTCCCTTCCGGTCGCGGCTCTGCTGCTCCGCCTCGGACAGGGCGACCTGCTCAACCTGCCCTTCATCTCGGCGGCCGGTTCCGCGCTGTTCGACAACCTGCCGCTGCTCTTCGCGATCGGCGTCGCGATCGGCTTCGCGAAGGACAACAACGGCGCCGCGGGCCTCGCG
Source organism: Anaerotruncus sp. (assembly GCF_057433415.1). Lineage (NCBI taxonomy): Bacteria > Bacillati > Bacillota > Clostridia > Eubacteriales > Oscillospiraceae > Anaerotruncus > Anaerotruncus sp. The sequence continues at coordinate 11,971 of NZ_DBMDHH010000017.1, forward strand.
GGCGCCATCGGCTTCTACGTCATGAACGGCACCGCGGGCGCGCTGTTCAGCTGGCTGGTCACTCCCGTCGCGGAGGGCGCCACCGGCCTGTTCGGTTCGGTCGGCGGCTTCGCCTGGGCGCAGAGCCTCTACGCCGGCGTTGCTTCGGTCAACATGGCACACTTCGGCGGTATCATCGCGGGCGTCATAGCGGGCGTCGCCTACAACAAGTATAAGAGCGCCAAGCTGCCCGACTGGCTCGCCTTCTTCGGCGGCCGCCGCTTCGTCCCGATCATGACCGGCCTTTACACGCTGCTTGCCGGTATCGGCTTCGGCTTTGTCTGGCCGTTCATCCAGAAGATGCTTGACACCTTCGCCGGATTCCTCTCCAGCATCGGCGCGGCCGGCGCGGCAATTTATGGCTTCTTCAACCGCGTGCTGCTCTCCGTCGGTCTGCACCACGTGCTCAACTCCTACTTCTGGTTCAACTTCGGTGAGTTTGCCAAGCCTGACGGCACCGTGGTCCACGGCGACCTGACCCGCTTCTTCGCGGGCGACCCGACTGCCGGAAACTACATGGCCGGCTTCTTCCCGATCATGATGTTTGCGCTGCCGGCCGCCGCGCTTGCCATGTACTTCTGCGCGAAGAAGGAGAACAAGGCCGCCATCGGCGGCGCGATGATCTCCGTCGCGATCCCGGCGTTCCTCTGCGGCATCACCGAGCCGATCGAGTTCATGTTCATGTTCCTCGCTCCCGGCCTCTTCGTGATCCACGGCGCCCTGACCGGCGTTTCCATGGCGGTCAGCGTCATGCTCGGCATCAAGATGGGCTTCGGCTTCTCGGCCGGCCTCTTCGACATGGTCCTCAACTGGGGCATTTCCACCAAACCCGCCCTGTCGATCGTCATCGGCCTGATCATGGCGGTCATCTACTTCTTCCTGTTCGTCTTCGTCATCAAGAAGTTTGACCTCAAGACCCCCGGCCGCGAGGAAGACGAGGAGACCGCGGACTTCGGCAAGCTGGCCGACGACATCGGCTTCGACGAGCTGGCCCAGAAATATATCGCGGTCCTCGGCGGCAAGGAAAACATCAAGGAGATCGAGAGCTGCATCACCCGCCTGCGCCTCGTCCTTGTCAGCAACAAGGAGATCGACGAGAAGGACCTCAAGGCTCTCGGCGCCTCGGGCGTGATGAAGGCCGGGACCCAGGTCACCCAGGTCATCGTCGGCATGAAGGCGGAGCTGCTCGTCGACGCGATGAAGAAGTTCCTCTGATCAAAACCGTATCCGTCTTTCGGATATCCCTCTCCGCCGCGGCGGAGAGGGATATCTTGCACTACTATCAAAAGCCCCGGCAGCGGGCAACAGTATAAGGAGAATAGGGTATGCTGAACTTTCTGAAAGGCAAACAACTTGAAATCGCGGCCCCGCTGACCGGGAAGGTGATCCCCGTGACCGAGGTCCCCGACCCCGTCTTTGCGGAAAAGGTGCTCGGGGACGGCATCGCCGTCGACCCGACCGAAGGGACGGTCTACTCCCCCGTCGACGGGACGATCTTCCAGATCGCCCACACCTTCCATGCGATGGGCATCGAGTCGGACGACGGCCTGGAGATCCTCGTCCACCTGGGCATCGACACCGTCAAGCTCGAGGGCAAGGGCTTCCAGAGCTTTGTCGAGGTCGGCCAGAAGGTCAAAAAGGGCGACAAGATCATGGAGATGGACATCGGCTTCATCAGGGAGCAGGGCCTTTCCCCGATGTCCCCCTGCATCATCACCAACCTTGACGCGATCAAGTCGATGACCGCCTGCCCCGGCCCCGCCGAGGGGGGCAGGACGGCGGCAATCACCTATAAGAAGTGAGACCCTCTTCTTCCCCAGGAGGCGTTCCCATGAAAAACCGCGTGTCCATTGAGCTTTGCTGCGGCTCGCTCGAGGACTGCAAACTGGCCGAACGCGTGGGCGCCGACCGGATCGAGCTGGTGTCCGCCCATCTGCTGGGCGGGCTCACCCCCTCCGCCGGCCTCGTCGCCCTGGTCAAGGAGCAGGTTTCCCTGCCCGTCAGCGTCATGGTCCGTCCGCGCGGCGCGGGATTCTGCTATTCCGACGAGGACTTTTCCGTCATGTGCGAGGACGCGCGCCGCTTCTCCCGGATGGGGGCGGACGGCGTCGTCTTCGGCTTCCTGACCGCCGACGGCCGTCTCGATTACGAGCGGTGCGCGCGCTTCCTAGAATGTACCGGCGGCTGTGAGACGGTCTTTCACCGGGCCATCGACGTCACCGAAAACATGCTCGACGCCGCGTCGAAGCTCGTCTCCCTCGGGGTGACCCGCGTGCTGACGAGCGGCGGCTGCGCCGACGCGCTGACCGGCGCGCCCGCCATCCGCGCGATGCAGCAGATGTACGGAGACCGGATCCAGGTCCTCGCAGGGGGCGGCGTGCGCGCGGGCAACATCCTGCGCCTCGTCGAGGAGACGGGCGTCTCCCGCGTCCACCTGGGCGGCACCGCGCAGGTTTCCGACCCTTCGACCCTGCTGAACCCGACGCTGAATTTCGGGTCCTCCCTTCCGCCCTCCAACGACTGCTACCTCGCCGTCAATGAAACGACCGTGCGGGGAGTCATGCAGGTGCTCGGGCGGTAGTCATTCCGATTTACTCCCAATTCCATTCTCCGGCCCCCGCCGTTCCCTCCGTTCGGCGGGGGCCATTCATCTGCCCGCCCTCCCCCGCATATAAATCGGTATGGGAGGGATCCTTGATGAACTGTTCCGACTGCCCCGACCGGGAAAACTGCGGCTGCCGCCCGGAAAGCTGCCCCCGCTGCCGTTCCGGCGCGCCCGGATGCGACGGCTGCCTCGCGGTCTTTCTGATCGCGCTCGTCATCTTCTTTTTGCTCTGCATCATCGGCAGCCCCTGCCTGCTCTGAATTTCCGTCCCCTGCATGAAGGGCCCCGCCCCGCCCCATACTATAGGGCGAGGTGATGAACATGTCAAAAGTGAACGGGAGCTTCCCCACAGGACTCGACGCCCTGCTCCAGCGGGACGCGCGCGCCAAGCAGTATTACAGCGCCCTGCCGAGCTATGTGCAGGACCTGGTCCACCGCGGCGGGGAACGCATCCAGACGCAGGCCGAGCTGGAACGCTACGCGGGGAACATCCTCGAGGGGCTGTCCAAATAACCGTTTGGAGGCGATGGCCGTGACGGATACCAATCCCGCGCCGCGCGCCCTGCTCGAATGCCAGCGCTTGCTCTGCGGCGGCGAGGATCCGCCCGCATAAAATAGGGGCGCCCGCCGTCCGGCGGGCGCCCTGTTCCCGTTTTATCGCTATTACCGCGTTTCGTCGGCGGGGAAACGGATGCCGCACTGCCGCCGCGCCTCGTCCAGCAGCTCCATCGCGGCGATCGACCGGCGGCGGTGGGGCTCCTCTCCCCGGCCCGTCTCGGCCATCCTGAGGAACGCTTCCAGCTCGTGGCGCATGTCGTGCTCCGCCGTTTCCACCGGCAGGGGCGTCTCCCCGCCGCCCCGCAGGGACAGGCGGAGATCCCCCAGGTGGCTGATGTCCCCCAGGAAGATGCTGCCGTCCTCCCCCTGGAGCTCGCTGCGGTCGTCCATGCCGCTGATCTTCGAGTAGAGCAGCTCGGCGGTCATCCCCCCGTAGGACGCGAGGATGCTGCCCGCGCCGTCCACTCCGTTTTCGAGCTTGACGCAGGCCGCCTGGATCCGTTCCGGCTCCCCGAAAAGGAGCAGCAGCAGGTGCACACAGTAGACGCCGATGTCCATCAGCGCGCCGTTGGAGAGGGAGGGGTTGAAGGCGTTTTCGATGACGCCCGCGCGGAACCGGTCGTAGCGCGAGGAGTATTTGCAGAAGCTGAGCACCGCGCGCCGCACCTTGCCGATCCGCGGGAGCGCCTCGCGCAGCCGGCCGAGGGAGGGCAGGAACGCCGGGCGCATCGCCTCCAGAAGCAGCGTGCCGCTTTCATCCGCGGCGGCATACATCTCCCGCAGCTCGCGGGCGTTGGAGGCGGCGGGCTTTTCGCAGAGCACGTGCTTTCCCGCGCGGAGCATCTTCACCGCCTGCGCGCGGTGCAGGGCGTTGGGGCTCGCGATGTAGACCGCGTCCACCTCCTGGCAGGCGGCCAGCTCGTCGAGGTCTGTGAAGACCCGGGGCGCGCCCCACTTCGCGGCGTATTCCCTCCCGCGCTCCCGCGTGCGGGAGCAGACCGCCTCCAGCCGGAACCCCGGGACCTCCCCCGCTGCCGTCAGGAGCCGGTCGGTGATAAAATTGGTGCCGATTACAGCAAATCGCATGACGAGTTCCCCCTGTCCGTCTTTTTCGTTCGCTTCCCTTACACTGTACCTCATTTCCCCGGGAATTCCAATCCCCTCCGCGCAATTTTGCATTGGGATTTGATGCCGGGGCCGAAAGGTGCTATGATAGGATCAATGTACAGAGGGGAGTGACTGAGGTTGTTCGAGGAACTGCGGACCTTTGTGGAGGTGGCGGAGAGCAAGAACTTCACGCGCACGGCGCAGAAGCTGAATTTTTCCCAGCCCACCGTCAGCCAGCAGGTCAAGAAGGTGGAGATTTTTTTCGGCGGGACAAGCCTGCTCACCCGTTCGGCCGTCTCCCGGCAGATCGAGCTGACCGAGGCGGGCGAGGCGGTCTACCGCTGCGCCAAAAAGGTGCTCGGCACCCTGGAGGACACCTTCGGGGAGCTCGACCAGATCCGGCACAGCGCCGCCGTCCAACGCCTCGAGATCGGCGCGAGCATGACGATCGGCGACCATATGCTTCCCAGGGTCCTGGCGGCTTTCTGCGGGCGGTATCCCGACGTGCGCGCGGGGGTGCTGGTCGGCAATACCCGCGAGGTCTGCGACGCGCTCGAGGACGGGCGGATCGACGTGGGGCTCATCGAGGGGCGGGACATCCCCCACAGCTTCCAGCGCACCGACTTCTATACCGACCACCTCGTGCTCGCCGCCTCCCCCGCCCTCGCGGGGGAGCTCGGGGACGCCAGCCCCGGCAGGCTGGGCAAGGTGCTGTGGATCACCCGCGAGCAGGGCTCGGGCACCGAGCAGTACCTCGACAGCTTCATCTCCTCCAACCACATCCGCGTGGAGAACCGCATCGAATACAACTCCAATTTCGCCATCAAGGAGGTCGTCAAGCAGGGGCTCGGCGTCTGCTTCCTCTCCCGGCTCGTCATGCTCGACGAGCTGCGCAGCGGCGAACTGGTCGAGCTGCCCGTCCGCAGCTCCTACACCCGCGATTTTTCCTACATCCTTCCGAATGACCGCCCCCTCCCCGACGCCGCCGGGGCCTTCCTCGACCTTCTCGGCGAGGTCTGCGCCACCTTTTCGGGGGGCTGACCGGCGCCAAAAAAGCCTCCCGCGCGTATGCGCGGGAGGCTTTTTCCGGCAGGCGGCCCATTATTTTCGCGGGCCCGCCTTGGGGTGCTCGGAAAGCGGGATCACGTTGATCTGGGCGCGGTACTCGGTCTCTGTCCACAGGATGCGCTGCGCCACCGTCGCCTCGGGGTTCAGCGTGACGCCCTCGAGCATCATCTCCTTGAACTTGTCGTAGCCGGCCATGTCGATCAGGTGGCCGCCGTGCATATAGACGGGCTGGTGGTCCAGCACCCAGGCGGAAAACTTCTGCCAGTTGCCGATGACCGCGAGGAGGACGTCCTCGGTGACCCAGTTGAGGAAGGTCTTGCCCATGCGGGGGGACTGCTTGCCCGTGCGCCCGCCCACCAGCACGCGGAAGAACTTGGTGGGTCTGCGGGTCCACGCGCCCGCGGGGCAGACGGTCGCGCACTCGCCGCAGCCGACGCAGCAGCAGGTGTCCTTGGCGATCTTTTTGTCCTCGGTGAAGGAGAGCACGCCGGTCGCGTGCTTTTTGCACGCGTCGATGCACATGCCGCAGCCGATGCACCGCTCATAGTGGTAGACCATCTTGGAGATGCCGACGATGCCGAAATCGTTGAAGTGGCCCTTGCCGCAGTCGTTCGGGCAGCCCGAGAGGGACATCTTGATGTGGTAGTGGCTCGGGAAGACGAGCGGTTCCAGCTTGCGGGCGAGGTCCTGGGTGTTGTAGTTGGCGAGGATGCAGTGGGTGTTGCCGATGCAGGCCATGATGTTGCGGGAGCCGATCGTCGGATAGCCCGCGTCGGTCTCCATGTCGACGTCGCACATGTCGCACTCGACCTCTTCGAGGTACTCGGAGATGTAGTCGTTGACCGCCGGGATGTCCTCGTATTTGACGCCCGGCACGTTGAGGGTGTGGCGCATGCCGACGTGGAAATTGCCGTTGCCCCACGTCTGGCAGATATACTGGACCCGCTCGAGGTGCTTTGCGCTGATCATTGAGCCGGGGACCCGCATCTGGAGCATGAATTCGCCCGGCACCTTCGACTGCCGCCAGCAGTTCTTCTGGAGTTTTTTAATGTTGATATCCTGGTTCATCCGCTTGTTCCCTCCTCAATCCAACAGGTCTTTGGCGACCGTATAGTTGAATACGGGGCCTTCCAGGCAGACATAGGTCTCGTCGATGCGGCAGTGCCCGCATTTGCCCACGGCGCAGGACATTTTGCGCTCGAAGGAGACCCAGATCTTTTCGTCCGGGATGCCGAGCTTTTTGCATTCCAGACCGCAGAAGTGCATCATGACGGGCGGGCCGACGATGATCACCGCGTAATCGTCCCCGAAGGAGTCGAAGGGCACCTTCGAGATGTGGGTGGTGACGAGCCCCGTCTCCCACCCCTCGCACACCTGGCTGTCGAGGGTGTAGATCGCGCGGAACTTCTCCGCCCAGCGCCTGAGATCGGGGCGGAAGAGGATGCAGTCCTCATTTTTGTAGCCGCAGATGAGGTCGACGCTCTTCACGAAGTCCGGCTCGGCTGCGCATTTGTTGAGCAGGCTGCGCACCGGCGAAACGCCCGTGCCGCCCGCGACGACGACGAGGTGCTTGCCGCGCAGCTCGTCGATCGGCCAGCCCTTTCCGTAGGGGCCGCGCACAAAAAGCTCGTCGCCCGGCTGGAGGGAAAACAACTGGTCGGTCACCTTGCCGACCGAGCGGATGGTGAACTCCATCCACCCCTCCCCGAAATTGCTCACCGAGATGGGGCACTCGCCGACGCGCGGGAGGGAGAGCTGAAAGAACTGCCCGTGCTGGGGACGCATATCCGTCTCAATCCGGAAGGTGTATTCCAGATTGGTCTCCCGGATGATATCCAGAATCTGATGGGGTTTCGGCATGACGGGATTGTTCATCGGTATCCTCCTTCTTTCACTGGCGTTCGGCGGCGACGATCTCTTTGATCGCGGCGGCCATCTTGTTGATGGTGGCGGGGAACGAGATGAACTTCGGGCATCTCGCGCTGCACCGCCCGCAGCCCACGCACATGTGGAAATCGCCGAAACGGGCCTTGTAGTCGTGCACCTTATGTAGGACGCGGTAGCGCATCCGGTCGGCCGCGGTCGTGCGGAACTCATGCCCGCCCGCCATGCAGTCGAAGCCCGCCACCTGGCAGGAGGCCGCCACGCGGCGGCGTTCGCCCGCGTGGGCGTTTTCGTCGTAGATTTTGTCCACCGTGGTGAAGCAGGTGCAGGTGCTGCACGCGACGGTGCAGCTTCCGCAGCTGATGCAGCGGTCGTTGAACTCCTGCCACATCGGGTGCTTTTTGAGCTTGTTGAGCACGTCCTTATTGGGGATCTCGGGAATTTCCACGGTGAAATCGTTTTGCTCGATGAACCGGACCTCGAACGGCTCCTCCCGGTTCCCGGCGAAATGGGGGGCCAGCCCGGGGTCGGGGACCGAGAAGAGCAGGCCGTTTTCGTCGCGCCGGACGGCGGCAGAATAGTCGTTCGTGCGGTTGGCGCCCATCGAGACGCAGAAGCAGGTGTCCCACCCCTCGGTGCACTCCATCAGCACAAAGCGCACCCGGTCGCGCACCCGCTGGTAGAACACGTCGGCGATGCCGCCATTCTCCAGGTAGATCTTGTCCTGGTGCTCAAACGCGTTGATGTCGCAGGGGCGCAGGAAGATGAGGAGCTTTTTGGCGCCCGTGCGGCTCTCGCGGTATTCGTCCTCGGTAAAGTAAAAAATGGTCTGGGTGATCGGGCTGACGACCTCCTTGGCCGAAAAGTCCGATTTGCGGTCCCAGACGATCTCCTCGGCCCGTTTAACCCGGTCGTACCGGACAATGTCCGTATCGGAATAACGGCCCTGTTTCTCAAACAGCTTCGGCGCGTAGATCTCATACTCCGCCGACAGTTTCCGGAAGAGCTCGTCTGCCTCCGGATAGCTCAAGCGATATCCCATCTGTTTTCTTCCGCCTTTCCTCGTTGGATGGAGCGTCCCCGGACGGTACGGCTCCCTTTGTGAATAGTATAACATGGTTAACAATATGCTTGCCAATTGAAAAAATGAATCAGGTGGCCAGGGTTTGGCAATGGAAAGGGCCGCCGCGGTTTCCCGCGGCGGCCCTTTCCGGTCCCGTTCAGTTTTTTTCCGTGCGGAAAAAATCCGCGACGCAGGCCGCAAGGGCGTCCACATCCCCCTCGGTGTGCGCGTCCGAGAGGAAGAGCGCCTCGAACTGGCTGGGCGCGGTGTAGATCCCCCGGTCGAGCAAAAACCGGAAGCAGCGCGCGAACCGCGCGGTGTCGGCCGCCTTCGCCGTCGTGTAATCGACGACCGGGCCGGGGGTAAAAAAGAGGCAGCAGAGCGACCCCGCGCCCGTCACCGCGCAGCCGGGCGCGGCCTCCCGCAGCCCGCCGCGCAGCCTCCGGCCGAGGCTTTCGATATGCGCGTAGACCTCCGGGTGCTCCCGCAGGTAACGGAGCTGGGCAAGCCCCGCCGCCATCGCGACGGGATTGCCGCTGAGGGTGCCCGCCTGGTAGACGCTCCCCACCGGCGCGACCCGCTCCATGATCTCCCGCCGCCCGCCGTAGGCGCCCACCGGCATCCCCGCGCCGATGATCTTGCCGTAGGTGACGAGGTCGGCCTCGACGCCGTACCGCTCCTGCGCGCCGCCGAACGCCAGCCGGAAGCCGGTGATCACCTCGTCGAAGATGAGCGCCGCGCCGTTTTCGTCGCAGAGCCGCCGCAACCCCTTCAAAAAGCCCCCGGCGGGCTCCACCACGCCCATATTGGCGGCGACAGGCTCGACGATGACCGCCGCGATCTTCCCCGGGTTCTCCGCGAAGAGCAGCTCCACGCTCTCAAGGTCGTTATAGGCGGCGGTCAGCGTGTCGCCGGCACAGGCCGCGGGCACCCCCGCGCTGTCCGGCACCCCCGCCGTCATCACGCCCGAGCCCGCCTTGACGAGCATCGCGTCGCTGTGGCCGTGGTAGCAGCCCGCGAATTTGACAAGCTTGTCCCGTCCGGTAAAGCCGCGCGCCGCGCGCACCGCGCTCATGACCGCCTCGGTGCCCGAATTGACCATCCGCACCAGCTCGACCGACGGGACCGCCCCGCAGACGAGCTCCGCCATCTCCACCTCGCGCTCGGTCGCCGCGCCGAAGCTGAGGCCGTCCCTCACCGCGCGCTCGACCGCCTCGCGCACCACGGGATGGTTGTGCCCGAGGATCATCGGCCCCCACGAGCCGACGTAATCGGTGTATGCACGCCCGTCCGCGTCGTATATTTTCTGCCGGTCGGCGCGGGAGATGAAGCGCGGGGTCAGCCCCACCGAGCCGAACGCCCGCACCGGGCTGTTGACCCCGCCGGGGATGACCTTTTTCGCCCGCTCGAACAGCTCCTCCGAACGTCCCATCAGCCGATCCTCCCCTCGTCGATCCAGCCCGCGAGCTCCTTGGCGTAGTAGGTGATGAGGATGTCCGCGCCCGCGCGGAAGACGGACACCGCCGCCTCGCAGGCGACCGCCGCCTCATCGATGAGGCCCGCCTTCCCCGCCGCCCGGATCATCGCGTATTCCCCGCTGACGCTGTAGGCGGCCAGCGGCAGGTCGAACCGCGACTTGACCTCGCGCACCACGTCGAGATAGGAGAGCGCGGGCTTCACCATCAGGACGTCCGCCCCCTGCTCCACGTCGAGGGCCGCCTCCCGGACCGCTTCCCGGACGTTGTGGTAATCCATCTGGTAGCCCCGCCGGTCGCCGAAGGCGGGCGCCGATCCCGCCGCGTCGCGGAAGGGCCCATAGAAGGCGGAGGCGTATTTGACTGCGTAGGACATGATCGGCGTGTCGGAAAAGCCCGCCCCGTCGAGCGCCCGCCGCAGCGCGAGAATCCGGCCGTCCATCATGTCGGAGGGCGCGACCATGTCCGCGCCCGCCCGCGCATGGGAGAGGGCGGTCTTGGCAAGCACCTCAAGGGTCCTGTCGTTGTCGACCTCCCGGCCGTTCAAAATGCCGCAGTGCCCGTGGCAGGTGTATTCGCACATGCACACGTCGGTGATGAGATAGAGTTCGGGAAAGTCCCGTTTGGCCAGCCGCAGCGCCTGCTGCACCGCACCCTCGTCGTCCCACGCGCCCGAGCCGCATTCGTCCTTATGCGCGGGCAGCCCGAAGAGCAGCACGGCGGACACCCCCGCCTCCCGCACCTTTTCAAGCTCCACCTGCAGCATGTCGGGGCTGTAGCGGAACTGCCCGTCGAGCGAGGGGATCGGCTCGGCGATCCCCCGCCCCTCCTTGACGAAGATCGGATAGACCAGCGCGGATTTCGACACCCGCGTCTCCCGCACCAGCCCGCGGACGGCCGGGGTCTTCCGCAGCCTTCTCGGCCTCTCAATAAGCTCCATATCCCTTACGCTCCTTCTCACTCAGTTCCGCCATCCGGTCTGCCATCGCGTCGATTGACGGCTCCCCGGCAATTTCGATCTTCATTCCGTATTCCCGCGCGGCCGCGGCGGTCGATTCCCCGATGCAGACCGCGCGGACCTCCCGGTAATCCCGTTTCCCGAGCGTCTCCACAAACCCCCGGACGGTCGACGCGCTCATGAACGCCACATAGTCGATCTCCCCTGCGTCAAGCAGCTCCGCCGCGCGCTTCGCGTCCGGATGGGCGTAACGCGTCTCGTAGAGCGGGAGATCGTCGTAGGAGATCCCCGCCGCGTCGAGCGCGCGCGTCAGCTCGGGCGAGCCCTGCCTCGCGCGGCAGATGAGCACCCGCTCCCCGGCGGCGCGTTCCGCCAGCGCCGCGCCGAGCGCGGCGGCGTAGGCGCGTTCGGGCAGGAGCGCGGGCAGCAGCCCGCGCTCCTCGAGCGCCCCGGCGGTCGACGGGCCGATCGCGGCCAGCCGCACCCCGCCCAGCCGCCGCAGGTCGAAGCGGGTTTCGCGCAGGTGCTCCAGGAAGACGCGCACCCCCGTCGGGCTCGTGAAGACGAGCCAGCCGTATTCGCCGATCCGCGCGAGCGCCTCGTCAAGCGCCGGATTCGGCGCGACCGGCTCTGTCACGATCGACGGCAGCTCCAGGACCTCGGCGCCCAGCGCGCGCAGCTTCGCGGTCATGCGGGAGGCAAGCTTTCGCGGACGGGTGACGATCACCCGCCTGCCGCCGAGCGGGCGCTTCTCCGCCCAGGAGAACCGCTCCGCCAATGCGCAGACCTCCCCCACGACGATGACCGCCGGGGTCCCGACCTCCGCTTCCCGTGCCTTTTGGGGCAGGGTTTCGACCGTTCCAGAAATCCGCCGCTGGCGGGCCGTGGTCCCCCGCTCCAAAATTGCGGCGGGCGTGGCCGGGTCGATGCCGCCGCCGAGCAGTCCCGCGCAGAGCTCCTCCAGCGCAGCGACCCCCATCAGAAAGACCAGCGTGCCGCCCAAGCGGACGAGCGCCCGATAGTCGGTGCGCGCGCCCGGCGATTTTTTCGTGTGGCCGGTGATGATGTGCACCGATGAGCAGCAGTCCCGGTGGGTCACGGGAATGCCCGCGTAGGCGGGCACCGCGACGGCCGAGGTCACGCCCGGCACCACCTCGAAGGGGACGCCCCACTCCGCGAGCAGCTCGAGCTCCTCGCCGCCCCGCCCGAAGAGGAAGGGGTCCCCGCCCTTGAGCCGCACGACGGTATGCCCCTCGAGCGCCTCCCGCAGCAGGATGCGGTTGATCTCCTCCTGCGGCACCGGATGGCTCCCCGCGTGCTTACCCACGTCGACACGGCGGGTTTCGGGCGGAATCAGCCCGAGCACCTCCCCGCCCACGAGCGCGTCGTACACCACCACGTCGGCGGTTTGCAGCAGTTCATAGCCCTTGAGGGTCAGCAGTCCCGCGTCGGACGGGCCCGCGCCGACCAGATAGACCTTTCCGCTCATACCCGCCTCCTCATCCGTTCGGCCAACAGGACGCCGAGCTTTTCCGCATCCGTCCGGCTGCCGGTTATGCGTTCGACCGTATGGCTCCCGTCCGCCTCCCGGCAGTAGAGGCCGGTCAGCCGAAGCTCCTGCCCGTGAAGCTCCGCATAGGCGGCGATGGGGGAGGAACAGCCCCCGTCGAGCGCGCGCACAAAGGCGCGTTCCGCGAGCCCCGCGGCCCGCGAATTTTCGTCGTCGGCGCAGCTGAGGAAGGAGGCGTCCTCCTCCGCCCTCCCCTGCACCGCCAGAATCCCCTGGCCCGCCGCCGGGAGCATTTCATCGGTGGAAAAGACCCGGCTGACGCGGTTTTCCAGCCCGAGGCGCAGGATGCCCGAATAGGCCAGCACCAGCGCGGAAAACTGTCCGCCGTCCAGCTTAGAGAGGCGGGTCTGGATGTTGCCGCGCACGCTTTCCACCCGCATCCCGGGAAAAAGGCCCCCCAATTGGAGTGCACGGCGCGGACTCGACGAGCCAAGCGGCTTTTCCGGGTCCAGGCGGTCCGCGCCCTCCGGCAGAACCAGCACGTCGCGCGGGTCGGCGCGGCGGGAATAGGCCAGGATGGGCAGCCCTTCCGGCTGCTCCATCGGCAGGTCCTTGAGGCTATGTACCGCGAAATCGATGCGGCCCTCCAGGAGCGCGCGGTCGAGCTCCTTTACGAAAAGGCCCTTGCCGCCCACCCGGTCGAGCGGGCGGTCGAGAATCACGTCGCCCGTCGTTTTCATCGTCACGAGCTCCAGCTCCCAGTCGGGATGCGCCCGGCGGATCGCATCCATCACCAGTTCGCTCTGGATGACCGCGAGTCTGCTCTCCCTGCTGCCAAAGCGGATTTTACGTCGCCGCATCCGCCGTCACCTCCTTTGGAATCCATTCCTCCATCCGCGCGCGGAGACTGTCCGCCGCGGCCTTTGCCAGCGCGTGGTTCGTCCCGCTGGCGGTCACCCCGACGACGAGCGCGTCCCGCCGCACAACCGCTGGGAAAAAGAAGCCGCACTCCCCCGGCGCGTCGCAGACGTTCGCCGGGACGCCCAGCCGCCGGGCTTCCTCCCCGACCGCGTGATTGGTTTCCCGGTCGTCGGTCGCCGCGAGCACAAGGTCGAAGCCCGCGCAGTCGCCCGCCCGGAAGGCGCGGCGGACGATCCGCGCGCCGAGCGCCTCGATCTCCGGGGAGATGTCCGGCGCGATCACCGTGAGGGAACAGCCGAAGGGGGCGAGCGCCTTCGCGCGGCGCGCCGCGACGCGGCCGCCGCCCACGAGGGCGATTTTGCTGTTCGTCAGATCGACGAACAGCGGAAAACGCGGAGCGTTTTCCGCCCCTCCGGCCGCGGGCCGGGGGGCAAAATCGCCCGGCCCCGCGGGTTCGGCGCGCCCTCCGGCGGCCAGATGCAGCGCGTCCATACAGGGCTGCCACAGCTCGGACGGCAGCGTCTCCCGCAGGCCGAAGAGCAGCCTATCGACCGTCTTTTCCGCCGAAGCCCGCAGCCGGCCGAGAAGCTCCTCCTCCGCCTCCCCGGAGAGTCCGAGGCCGCGCACCGTCTTTTCCACCCGGCCCATAAAATCCCGGGCGACGAGCTCGCCGGTCTCCCTTGCCGCGGGCACCACCGCGCGAAAGCCGTACCACCGCGCGAATTCCGCAAGGCCGTCCGCGAGGATCTCCCGTGCCCGCATCAGAGCGGCTTCATCGCGGCGGGCGTCCGCCACGCCGCAGATCCCGTCGGTGTCGTAAACCCGCGCTCCCGGCAGGGATGCGATCGCCGGGTCGATGTCCCGGGGCACCGCGAGATCGCAGAATACCTTCGGCCCCGAGAGAGCGGGCCCGACCTCCGCCGCGCGCAGCGTATAGTGTGGACTGGCAGTCGCGCTGACCACCAGGCGCACCCGCGGCAGGAGGGAGAGCCGCTCCTCATAGGAAACCGCCTCCACGCCGTCCGGCAGCGAAACCTCCCCGTGGCGGTAGCGGCGCACCGTCATCGAGACGCGGCACCCGGCCTCCACAAGCCGCCGCGCCGCGAGCCGCCCCATCTCTCCGTTTCCGATCACCAGGCAGGGCGTACCCGCGAGCGGTCCCATGACGCCCTTCAAAAACGCCTCCATCCGCACCGCCACCGACTGGTCCGCCTCCGTCAGGCGGACGGCCGTTTTAACCTTCTTGGCCGAGGTGACGGCCGACCGGAAGAGGGTTTCCAGCACCGCGTCGGCCGCGCCCGCCTCCCGGGCGAGGGAGAGGGCGGTCCCGACCTGGGTCAAAATCTGGTCCTCTCCGAAGACCTGGGATTTCATTCCGCACGCGAGCTGGAAGAGATGTTCCGCCGCCTCAAGGCCCTCGCGGCGGACAAAGCAGTCCCGGTGCGCGCCGGGCTCCGCGCCCCTGAGCGCACAGAGCAGCTCATAGGGTTCGAGCGAAGCGCGCCCGCTCAACCACAGCTCGGTGCGGTTGCAGGTGGAGAGAAGGACGCACCCCTTTGCGCCAAACTCCCGGCAGGCGCGCGCCGCCGCCTCGGACGCGGCCGAAGCGGTCATCGCGAACCGCTCCCGTACCCCGACCGGGGCGCGGGAGCTGTCGATCCCGGCCATCCGTATTTCCAAACCGACTCCTCCATCCTCCGCCGCGCCCCATACAAAACGCCATCCGGCAGCGCGTCGCTTCCGAATGGCGTGGGACTGTGCGGCAAACAACCATTTGTAATGCCTTAAATTTTATCGGAATCCGGCCCAAAAGTCAAGCTGTACCGCCTTTCCATACAATTATAATATATAGCGCTTTCCATTCGTTTTATGAATGGAAGGCCGGGCGGCCAGGAAAAGAATCAGAGGGAATCCCGCCGGCGGGATCCCCTCTGGATATCCGGTGTGCAATCAGCCGACTCCGGCACACACCTTTTCTTCCATTCCGTCGAACGGCACGGCGCCCTTTTGCGAGATTGCCCGCGCGGCGAGCGCGTTTCCCGCTCGAAGCCAGTCCTCTGGTTTTTCCCCGCGCAGGTAGGACGCGAGAAATCCCGCGTTGAAGGCGTCTCCCGCGCCCGTCGTATCCAGCGGGGTCACCTCGACGGCAGGGACATGCCAGCGTCCGGTTTCGGAGTATCCGCCGCGGATCCCGAGCGCCGACCCCTCCGCGCCCAGCTTGAGCGCGGCGATCGGCACCCTGCACAGCAGTGCATCCAGGCCGGCGCCCGTTTCCCAAACGCCGGTGATCGCCTGCATCTCCCGCCGGTTCGGCAGCAGGATATCGGTTACAGCGAGCGCCTCCCGCAGGGTATCGGGCGGGACATTTTCGATATTTGGGGAGGCGTCGAGCGCGACCAGCCCGCCCGCCCGCCGCGTCATCCCGGCGGCCTCGACCGCAAAGCGCGCCTGCGCCGCATCGGCCAGCAGGTATCCGGAGAGCAGCAGCACCCGGACGGTTTGCAGCGTCTGCCGGAGCGCGGCGGTCAATTCCAGCGGTTCGCCGGCTGCGCCGCGAAAGGATAGCATCGTCCGTTCGCTGCGGTCGTCTATGATCGTCACGGTATAGCCGGTGTCGTCGCCGTACTGCATGCAGCTCAGGTCCAGACCTGCGTTCTGCATCCGTTCCTCGACACGACGGCCCGCCGCGTCCTTCCCGATCCGTCCGCAGAATCCGCACCGGATCCCCAGCAGCGCGAGGGAAAACGCAGTGTTCGCCGCGGATCCGCCCGGGCTGCAGCTCGACATCAGGATTTTGACGTCCCCGCCCCTCTGCGGGAACCGGTCGACCCAGTACTGGTAATCCATCAGCACGTCGCCGATCGCAAGCACCTCCGGCCCGGCCGTTTTATTCATGCCGCCGGGCGGCGTCTTCAGCCCCATCCTCCGGCCCCCCTTTCCCATTTTGCCGGCGCATCAGCCGCAGTGCGGGCTCCACCATTTCTGCCCGGCCCTTTCCTTCTCCGCGTCGCGCCTGGCGAGGAGTGCAAGCCCCTCCAGACCGACGGCGATCGCATCGTCGATCCCCTGCGATACGCCGACCTTCTGGGTGATCGAGCTGTTGCAGACCGTGCAGATCGAACCGCCGCGCGCATGGAAGAGCTGAGCAAGGGTCAGGATGGCGGCCGTCTCGCGTTCGACGTTGAGCACGCCTGCGTTCACCCAATGCTCGACAACGCCTTCGTTGGGCAGGTACCCCATAACCGGGCGGCCCTGTCCACAGTAGATCGCATCGTTGGAGCGGGTGATGCCGACATGATAGCGGAGGGAACGGGCCTGCGCCGATTCGATCATCGGCAGCATCAGCTCATAGCTGGCGATGGCGGGGTAGCAGGCGTCGATATATTCCTTGGTAAGGCCCTCGTCGCGGACCGCGCCGGAGGTGATGACAATGTCGCCGACGTTGAGGTCGGGGCGCTGGGTGCCCGAGGTGCCGATGCGCAGGAAGGTGTCCACGCCGCCGTACTGCATGAGGTCCACCATTGCGATCTCGGTGTCCGCGCCGCCGCTGCCGGTGGAACAGACGATGATCTGCGCGTCCTGATAGCAGCCGCTGAGGACGGTGAACATCGAATTGCGGGTGATCTCCCTGACGTCGGTCATCGAGTCGGCGATGACGTCCGCCGCATCCTTGGAAAAGCCCAGCGGATCGCGGACCGCCAGGATCGCATACCTGCCCAGTTTGTCTCCGCGCCTGAGTCCCGTCAGGACCGCTTTCCCATCCACCTCAAAGAGGGGCGGCTCGTTTCGATTGATCTTGCTCATAAGAGTCCTTCCTTTCTATTCCATCGGTTATTTCAGCTTTGCCAGTTCCACCGCGATGTTCGACGCGGCGACCGCGTTGTTGAAGACAAGACGGATATTCGCTTCCAGGCTTTCGCCGCCTGTGATCTTCTGGATTGCATCGAGCAGGAAGGGGGTGATCTCCTTGCCCTTGACCCCCCGGCGCTCCGCATCCGCGACCGCCTCGTCAATCTTGCCGTTGATGTAGTCCGCGTCCATCGCGTACTGCTCCGGAATGGGATTTGCCACGAGCATGCCGCCGGGGATCTCCATCTTCCGCTTGGCGTAAAAGGAGGCCGCGATCTCGCCCGGCGTATCCAATCGGTAATCGACCCCAAAGCCGCTTTTCCGCGTGTAGAAGGCGGGCATCTCCGAAGTCTGGTAGCCGACAACCGGAACCCCCTTGGTCTCGAGGTATTCGAGGGTGCGGCCGATGTCGAGGATCGACTTGGCCCCGGCGCAGACGACGAGCACCGGCGTCTGCGCCAGTTCCTCGAGGTCCGCGGAAATGTCCATCGTGTTCTCCCCGCCGCGGTGCACCCCGCCGACGCCGCCCGTGCAGAAGACGGAAATGCCGGCCAGGTGCGCGACGATCATCGTCGCGGCCACCGTGGTGGCGCCGTCCCTGCCAAGTGCGTGCAGGATGGGCAGGTCGCGGCGGCTCGCCTTGATGACCTCCGTCCCCTTTTTGCCGAGGCGGGTGATCTCCTTCTCGCTGAGTCCCGCTTTGAGCTTCCCGCCGATCACCGCAATCGTCGCGGGCACGACCCCCTGCTCCCGCACGACCCGTTCGACCGCGAGCGCGGTCTCAACATTCTTCGGGTAGGGCATGCCGTGGGAGATGATCGTCGACTCGAGCGCAACGACAGGCTTTCCCGCCGCCAGGGCGGCTTCGACCTCGGGCGAGCACTCCAAAAACTCCTTAGAAAGCAATGTGCGCATCCTCCTTTATTGTTTCGACCCGGAGTGGGACGAACGGAACATGTCCAGCGCGACCGCGCCGACGATGATGAACCCGAGCGCGACCTTCTGCCAGTAGGCGTTGACCTCCATGAGGTTGAGGCCGTTGTTGATCAGGCCCATGATGAGCGCGCCCGCCAGCGTGTTCATGACGCTGCCCTTGCTCGCGCCGCCGACAAAGACGGCGGCCAGCGCCTGCAGGGATAGGTCCGAGCCGGACGACGGCTGTCCCGACGAGAGCCGCGCGGTCAGCAGCAGGCCGCCCATCGCGCTCATGAGACCCGCGATCGCAAAGACGGCGATCTTGGTCCTGTGCACGCTGATGCCCGACAGGTTCGCCGCGGTCGGATTTTCGCCGACGGCCAGCACATTGCGTCCAAAGGCGGTATATTTTAAAACAAACGCGCCGATCAGGAAGACGATCACCAAAATGATCGACGGGACGGGGATCGGGCCGACATAGCCGCGCCCGAAGACCGCGAAGGAATCTGGCAGCCCGGTGATCGGCTGGCTGTTGGTGAGCAGAAGCACGACGCCCGCCAGCGCATACTGCATGCCGAGAGTCGCGATGAACGACTGCACGCGCAGCTTGGTGACGATGAGCCCCATCAGCGCGCCGACGACCGTACCGGCCGCAAGGGAAATGACCATCGCGAGGTAGATGTTCATCCCGGCCCTCATGATCAGCATCGCGCAGCCGCATCCCGCGAGCACCGCCAGCGAGCTCTGGCTCAGGTCGATCTCGCCGCAGAGCACGACATAGGTCGCGCCGAGCGCCACAACGGCGTTTACACAGATCTGCCGCACCACGTTGATCAGGTTCGCGGGAAGCAGAAATTTTTCGTTGGCAAACGCGAGAAGGATGAAGAGAATGATAAAAACCAGCCATACGCCGAGCTTGTTCCAGGCGTAACTCACCATCTTCCCCGCGGTCAGGTTTCTCTTTTGGGCTCCGCCGCTCATGACGCCGTCCCTCCTACCGCATATTCTGTAATCCGCTGCTGGGAAAAGTCCTTCCGTTCCACCGTCCCGGCAACCTCGCCCTCCCGCATCACGATGATGCGGTCGCTGATCCCCATGACCTCCTCCATCTCGGAGGAGACCACGATGACGGCCTTGCCTTCCGACGCCAGCCGGTTGATGATCTCATAGATTTCCCGTTTGGCCCCCACGTCGATCCCGCGGGTCGGCTCGTCCAAAATGACGATCTCCGAATCGGAGAAGAGCCACTTGGCCACAACCACCTTCTGCTGGTTGCCGCCGCTGAGGTAGACGACCCGTTGATTAATCGACGGGGTGGCGATGTGCAGACTCTTCACATAGTCCTCCGAGACCTGCTGCTCCTTCTTCATGTTGAGCATCCGCATCCGCTGGATTTTGCGGATGGCAACCAGCGTGATGTTGAACCGCACCGGCAGCGAAAGCAGTAGCCCCTCTCCCTTGCGGTCCTCGGTGACAAAGCCGATCCGGGACCGGATGCCGTCCCGTGTGGTGGCCACGGCCGCCTCGCGGCCGTTGATGAGAATCCTGCCCGACCTGCGTTTGTCCGCCCCGAAGATGAGGCGCATCGTCTCGGTGCGTCCCGAGCCGACCAGCCCGGCGAAGCCGACGACTTCCCCGTGGCGCACCTCGAAGGAGACGTCCCTGACCCGTCTTCCGTCCGAGAGGTGCTCCACCTTGAGGCAGACCTCCCCGATCTCCGCATTCCGCGCGGGGAACTGCTGGGTGAGCTCCCGTCCGATCATCATCGCGATCAGTTCGTCCTTGGTGGTCTCCTTCACCTCACGCGTGCCGATGTAGCAGCCGTCGCGCAGGACGGTCAGCCGGTCGGCCACCCGGAAGATTTCCTCCAGCCGGTGGGTGATGAAGATCACCGCGACCCCCTGCTCCTTCAGCGTCCCGATGATCGAAAACAGGATTTCCGTTTCCCGCGAGGTGAGCGAGGAGGTCGGCTCATCCATAATGACGACCTTCGCGTCGACGCTCACCGCTTTGGCGATCTCCACCATCTGCTGGCGGGCGATGCTCAGCTCGCCCACCGGACTCCTGACGTCGCCGTCAATGCCGAGCCGCCGGAAAAGCGCCTGCGCGTCGTCGAACATCTTTTTCCACTGGACGATGCCGCGGGCCCTCGGCTGCCGGCCGAGGAAGATGTTCTCCGCGACCGTCAGGCTGCCCATCAGGTTGAGCTCCTGGTGGATGATCGAAATCCCCAGCCTTTCGGCCGCCTTCGGGGTGCCGATCTCCACCTCCCGCCCGTTAAAAAGGATGGTGCCGCCGTCCTTTTTATAGGCGCCCGAAAGGATCTTCATGAGCGTCGATTTGCCCGCGCCGTTCTCCCCGACCAGGGCGTGGACCTCTCCGCGGCGGATGGTCAGGTCGACGTCGGTCAGCGCCTTGACGCCCGGAAATTCCTTGCAGACCCCTTTCAATACGAGCACATTCCCGTCGTGATTTTCCTGCATGGCAATGTTCCTTTCCTCAGAACCCGCGGGCCCGGGACGGCCGCCCGTCCCGGAAACCCGCAGGCGAAGGGAGTTTCGCTTTTATTTGCTGCCGAGGATATCCTCGGTGGTCAGCGCGCCCTGCGCACAGTAAACGCCCGACTCGTAGGGAGTGGATTTTTCAAAGGTCGCCCCATTGTAGAGGTAGTCCTCGATGTTCTGGATGGTCTGCTGGGCCATGCCCGCGGGAAGCTGCATGACGCTCGCGATGTACTGGGTGCCCTTGTCGATCAGTTCGACCTCCTCATCCTCGCAGTCAAAGCCGACGATTTTGACCTCGGGACGGTTGGCCGCGACGCAGGCGTCATACGCGCCCAAGCCGCCCTGCGCGTTCGCCGCGAAAACCAGGTCAAGTTCCGGATAGGTCACGAGCGCATCCTCGCAGGAGGTCATATAGCTCTCGCGGGAGTCTCCGAGGTACTCGTTGAGCACCTCCACCGTGAGGCCGCCCTCCTCGAGGCCCTTGACGAACCCGTCGGCGCGGTTGCGTCCGTTGGAGGTCGCGGTGGTAAAGGAGATCATCCTGACGGCTTCCTTTCCCGCCTCCTTCATCTGCCCGGCGGCCCAGTATCCGCCGTTGTAGCCCGCGTCGAAATCGACGGTCCCGATGTTGGTCACATAGTCCCCATCGGGCGGCAGCGAACCGGTGTCGATCAGAAATACGGGGATGTTCGCCGCCTTGCACTGCTCGAAGACATCCTGCAGCGAGTCGCCGTACCAGCTTGCGATCACGAGCGCGTCGATGTCCTTGAGGGTGAGGTCGAGGCAGTCGTTAACCGTCTTTTCCACGTCCATGCCCGCGTCGGTATAGACATAGTCCCAGCCTTTTTCCTTGCAGGCCGCCTCAAACCCGTCGAGCATCTTCACATAGTAGGGGAACGTCAGCGTGATGATGGAAAATCCAATCTTCAGCTGTTTTTCCTCTCCCGGCGCGACAGCCTCCGTTTTGTCCGCCGGGACTTCGTCCGCGGGAGCCGCCGAAGGCGCCGCGGGCTGCTCCGCCGCCCCCTTCATCGAACAGCCTGAGAGCGGCATGACCGCCATGACGACCGCCAGCAGCAGCGCGAGCATTTTCTTTCCGTTCATTCTGATCTCTCCTTTTCATTTCACTTCCCCACCCGGGGAATCGGCGCGTCCGGAGGGCTCGCCCGGCCGAACGCTTCACACACATAGATGTCGGGCCCGATCGCCCGTCCACGTATGGCCGGCTCCACTGCCGGCTCAGAGAAAGTACCTGGTTTTCGACGCGGTGATCTTCCGCGTCCCCTGCATCACCTCCAGCATATATTGTTCGCTGAGCTCCTCATTGACGACCGGTTCGCCCGCGGTACAGATGCCGGCCGCCGCCAGCCCCGCGCAGGCGGATTCCCGAAGGTCCATCCCGCGCATCCGCGCCCACACGAGCGCGGCCATAAAACTGTCCCGCGCGCCCGTTTTGTTGACGACCTCCGCCGGGTAGCCGGGAAGCCGCCAGGCACCGGTCTCATCCGCGCAGTAGGCTCCCGACGAAAGGGTGATGTAAACATGCCTGACCCCCCGGTCCAGCAGCTGTCTGGCCGTCACTTCCACGTCGGCCTTTTCGTCGGGCTCCCGACCGAGCAGCAGCTGGACCTCCAGCCGGTCCGCTTTGAGCGTATCGATCCGGTCAAGAATCCCGCGCAGCTTGTGGGCCTTGGCCACCGAGATCGTCTCTGCGAAGAGCGGTACGCGGCAGTTGTCCGCCAAAAAGCGAAGGGCATCCTCGGTGAGGTTTGTATCCACCACGCAGGTGTGCGCCCGGTTGATGACCCCCATGCGCTGTGCGAGCAGCGCCGGGGTGAGATGTTCATAGATGTCCATGCTCGAGATGCCCACCACCGGGTCCCCCCGGTGATCCACCACCGAAAGATAGGTTGACGTCGCGGCGTTGACCACCGTGATCGCGTCCTTGACGTCGATACCGAGATCACGGCAGTTCTGCCGGAGCTTTTCCGCATAGAGATCGTCGCCGAAGGCGGTGACCAGCTTGACGTCCAGGCCCAGAAGACGCATGCCGTGCGCCTCGTTCCGCCCCACGCCGCCGGCCGTGTGCTCCACCCTGCCCGGGTTGGAATCGTGCGGGACGACCTCCCCGCTGGCATAGCCGGCGATATCCATATTGACGCCGCCGACAACCACCGCATAGGGGCGTTTCTGCACGACATAGCCCTTTCCCTGGATCATGCCCTTCTTCATCAAATTGGAAATGTGCACCGAAACGGACGACCGGGTGATGCCCGCGCGGTCGGCAAGCTCCTGCTGGGACATCATCGGGTTTTCCTCGATCCAGGAGAGCAGTTCCCGTTCCCTGTCGGTTACCATCTGTCCCACCTCCGATCTAAGCATTTGCGTATTTACGTAACCATTTCCTTATATTTTCATCATAGCCAGCGCCGCAAAACAAGTCAACATTCTTTTCAACAAAATTCGACGAAAAATTCCGTTAAATTCACTAAATTTTGAGGATATTTTACCATCAATTGTATATTTTGATTCTATTTCCCCAATTGCAGGCACGCTTTCCACCATTTGCGCGCCTAAGCATTGTGCAAAAAAACGGGCTCCCGCAATATGCGGGAGCCCGTTTTACTCTTCAGAATCATGTTTCGTCCAGAACCTCGCCCGACGTCGAGACGACCGTCACCTGCCAGGGGATCCATTTCCCGCTGGCCTGCAGGGCGCCACGGACGGCGTTTTCGATCCCGCCGCAGCAGGGCACCTCCATGCGCACCACATGGACGCTTTTGACGTCGTTTTCGCGGAGGATCTCCGTCAGCTTATCGGCGTAGTCGCCCTCGTCGAGCTTGGGGCAGCCGACGAGCACGACGCGGTTTTTCATGAACCGCCGGTGGAAATCTCCATGGGCAAAGGCGGTGCAGTCGGCCGCGACGAGCAGATGCGCGCCGTCAAAATAGGGCGCGTTCACCGGTACCAGCTTCAGCTGTACCGGCCACTGGCGCAGTTCGCTCGCCATCTCCGCCGCGGGCGCGGATACGGCCTCGTCCCGCCGGGGATGCTCGATCGTTTTGACCTGGCTGCCCGGACAGCCGCAGGGCAGCGCCTTTTCCGCTTTCACGTTTTCCGCCTTCGCGGCGAGCACCGCCGCATGGTCGTAGGCGGGAGCCTCCCGCTCCTCAAAGGAGATCGCACCCGCCGGACAGGCGGGCAGGCAGTCCCCCAGGCCGTCGCAGTAGTCCTCCCGCAGGAGCCTTGCCTTCCCGTCCACCATGCCGATCGCGCCCTCGTGGCAGGCGTCCGCGCACAGTCCGCAGCCGTTGCATTTCTCTTCGTCTATCGTGATGATTCTGCGTTTCATTGTCGTCATCCTCCCTTTCCGTCCTCAGGATAACGGATTTTATTGATGAAGTCTGTTGTTTTTCCAACAGATTGAAAAAAGGACGCATTTTTCCGAAAACCACGACCTTATCCCGTGCCCAAACGGCCGGTATAATAAAATCAACAGAATTCATACCAGAGGAGGGTGCCTATGGCAAGCTATTACGCCGCCGTGGATATCGGCGCCTCGAGCGGCCGGCTGATCCTGGGCTGGCTCGAGGACGGAACGCTCCGGCTGCGGGAGGTCCACCGGTTCCAGAACCGGCTCGTCAAGACCGGCGGACATCTCTGCTGGGAGATCGACCGGCTCTTTTCCGAGATCGTGGCGGGCCTCAAACGGTGCGTCGAGCTCGGGATGCCCCCGCAGAGCGTCGGCGTCGACACCTGGGGCGTCGACTACGTGCTCCTTGACAAGGACGGCGGCCGCATCGGCGACGCGGTCGCCTACCGCGACGGGCGCACCGCCGGGATGGACGCGGAGGTCGCGAAGCTGATCCCCCCGGAGGAGCTTTACGCGCGCACCGGCATCCAGAAGCAGCCCTTCAACACGATCTACCAGCTCGCCGCGCTCAAAAAGGAGCATCCGGAGCAGCTCGAGCAGGCCGCGCGTCTGCTGATGGTGCCCGACTATTTCCACTACCTGCTCTCGGGCGCGATGAAAAACGAGTACACCAACGCGACCACCTCCCAGCTCGTGAACATCGCTTCGCGCGACTGGGACTGGGAGCTGCTCGACCTGATCGGCGTCCCCAGGCGGCTGTTCGAGCCGGTGTCGGCGCCGGGAACGCCCGCCGGGCGGCTGCGGCCGGAGCTTCGGGCGCAGGTGGGCTTCGACTGCGAGGTCGTCCTGCCCGCCACCCACGACACCGCCTCCGCGGTCATGTCGGTCCCCTGCCCGGACGGCGACGCGATCTACCTGAGTTCGGGCACCTGGTCGCTGATCGGGATCGAGCGAACGACGCCCGACTGCTCGGAAAAGAGCCGCGGCAAAAACTTTACCAACGAGGGCGGCTACGATTACCGCTACCGCTACCTCAAGAACATCATGGGCCTCTGGATGATCCAGTCGGTCAAACGGGAGCTTGGCGGCAAATACACCTTCGACGACCTGTGCGACATGGCGATCGCCGCCGACCGCTTCACCACCCGGGTGGACGTGAACGCCCCCGAATTCCTCGCGCCCGACTCGATGATTGGCGCGGTGCGCGAGGTCTGCCGCAAAAGCGGCCAGCCCGTCCCGAACGACCCGGGCGAATTGATGAACTGCATCTACCACAGCCTGGCCAAAAGCTACGGCGAGGCGGTGCGGGAGATCGAGACGCTCACCGGGCGCGCCTATGAGGACCTGCACATCGTCGGGGGCGGCACCAAGGACGACTACCTCAACCGCCTGACCCGCCAGTACACCGGCAAACGGGTGCACACCGGTCCGACCGAGGCGACCGTCGTTGGCAACCTGCTCGCGCAGATGCTCCGGGACGGCGTGTTCCCCTCCCTCTCCGAGGCGCGCCGCGCGGTCGCAAATTCATTCGACATCAAGGAAGTGAGGAATTACAATGAGTAACCGTTATCAGGAAGCCAAGGAACGCTACGCAAAGCTCGGCGTCGACACCGAGGAGGCGATCCGCAGGCTGCAAAACGTCTCGCTCTCGATGCACTGCTGGCAGGGGGACGACGTGCGCGGCTTTGAGGACGCCGAGCTCACGGGCGGCATCCAGGCCACCGGCAACTATCCGGGCCGGGCGCGCACCCCCGGGGAACTGATGGCCGACATCGACGAGGCGCTGCGCCTCATCCCCGGCACCCACCGCATCAACCTGCACGCGAGCTACGCGCTGACCGGCGGAAAGCACGTCCCCAAGAGCGAGCTTCTGCCCGAGCACTTCGCGGGCTGGGTGGAGTTCGCCCGTCAGCGCGGGCTGGGCCTCGACTTCAACCCCACCCTCTTCTCCGACGATATGGTCGTCGACAACCTGACCCTCTCCAGCCCCGACGGGGCGGTGCGCCGCTTCTGGATCGACCACTGCAAGGCCTGCCGCCGCATCGGCGAATACTTCGGCCGCGAGCTCGGAACCACCTGCCTCGTGAACATCTGGATCCCCGACGGCTTCAAGGACGTCCCCGCCGACCGGCTGGGCCCCCGCCGCCGCCTCAAGGAGGCGCTCGACGAAATCTACTCCGAAAAGCTCGACCCCCGGTACATTGCCGACTCGGTCGAAAGCAAGGTGTTCGGCATCGGCGTGGAGAGCTGCACGGTCGGTTCCCACGAGTTCTATATGAATTACGCGGCAAAGAACGGCGTGCTCTGCCTGCTGGACAACGGCCACTTCCACCCCACCGAGATGGTCTCGGATAAGCTCCCCTCGATGCTCCTCTTTTTCGATAAGGTCGCGCTGCACGTGACCCGCCCCGTCCGCTGGGACAGCGACCACGTCGTCCTCTTCGACGACGAGCTGCGGGAGATCGCCAAGGAGATCGTCCGCTGCGACGCGCTCGATCGGGTGATGATCGGGCTCGACTACTTCGACGCGAGCATCAACCGCATCTCCGCCTGGGTGGTCGGGATGCGCAACATGCAGAAGGCCCTGCTCTGCGCCCTGCTGACCCCCCACGGGATGATGCGCGGCTTGCAGGACGCCTCCGATTACACCCGGCTGATGATGCTCGGCGAGGAGCTCAAATTCTACCCCTACGCGGACGTGTGGGCGGAGTTCTGCGAACGCTGCGGCGTGGCCGCCGACGAGGGCTGGTTCTCCGAAATCTCCCACTATGAAAAGGACGTCCTCCAGGGCCGCAACTGACGGTTTCCCACCATCTTTCTTCCTCCAAATAAAGCGAACGGGGAATCCGCATGGATTCCCCGTTCGCCGTTTCTCCCATTCCCAATTCCATTCCCTCAGACCCGCAGGCGTTCGCCCCGGCTGTGCCCGGCGCGGTATTCCCGCGGGCTGATCTGATATTTCTCCCGGAAAAGCCGGTAGAAATAGCTGCTGTTCTCATACCCCACCGCGTAGACGATGTCGCTGACCGGCAGGGTGGTGTCGCAGAGCAGTTCGAGCGCCACCTGGAACCGCTTGCGCTGCTGCATGTCCTTGAAGGTCGCGCCGAACGTCTGCTTGATGAACCGGCTGAGCCCCGACGGCGACTGGTTGAGCATATCCGCCAGCCCCGCGAGAGTGCCGCCGCGGTAGTGCTCCTCGATGTACTTCATCACCATCGCGGCGATCATGTTTTCATACTGGTTCTCCTCGCTCTCCTCGATGCGGTCGGCGAAGTTTAAAAGCTGTAGGAAGAGCAGCCCCATCGTCGTCTGGTTGATCTCCCGCTCGTTGCCCTGGTGGTAGACGAGCGCGTAGACCATGTTTTCCACGAGGTTCTGCACCGGCAGCACCCCCGCCACCTTGAAATGCAGGTACTTGCCGCTGCAGGAGGACTGCCGCAGCACCCCCAGCAGGAACCTCGTGAGCACGTTTTCCCCGCTGATCATCCGGAAGGCGGTGTCGAAGAACTCGGGCAGCACGATGAAGTTGACCCCGATGTCCCCCTCCCCGGTCGGGAGGATCTCATGGTAGGCGTGCTGGTTGAGGAAGAGCAGGTCCCCCTTCCGGAGCACGACCTCCTTCTGTCCGTCGATGATGTGGGTCGTGCTGCCCTCGCACATGTACATGATCTCGATGTAGTTGTGCTTGTGGCGCGGGAACCCGATGAAGCGGGTGTGGGTGCGCACCCGGATCAGCTCCCCGTTCGCCAGCATCCGGCCGCTCTCGACCGTGAAGCTGTCGCTACCGGTGTAGAGCTTCCGGTCGATGCCCGTGCCGTCGAGGATCTTCTGTTCCTCCGGCGTGACCTCGCGCAGCAGCCGCAGCAGCTCCGCGTCCATCCAACCCCCTCCTTTCCGCGTCAGCCGTCCTCCCCCGCGTCCCGGCCGGGATATTCGGTCGGCCACATGCCCGTCTCCTTTTTAAAGATGCGGGAGAAATAGTACTGGTTCGCATAGCCCACCGCCTGCGCGATCTCCTTGATCAGCATGTCCGGGTGGGCCTTCATCAGCCGGATGGCCATCTCCACCCGGTACTTCGTCAAAAACTCCGACGGGGTCACGCCCCGGTGCCTGCGGAATATTTTGCTGATGTAGTTGGGCACGAAGCCGAATTTATTCGCAAGCATCTCGTTTGAAATCGGCTTTTCGTAGTTGTCGATCAGGTACTGCTCCATCTCCGCGACGACCGCCTCCTGGCTCTTCTTGGCCTCGCCTCCGCTCTGGCGCATCCCGAGGAGGATCTCCGATACCCGTTCGCCGAGGGACGCAAAGTCCATGCTCCCGAGCACCGCCTCGCCGAGGCGCGTCTTGACGTCAAGATAGCTCTCCGAGTTGTCCCCGATGCGGCTGTCCCCGATGATTGTCTCGAGCAGGCGCATGAAGTCGAACTGCGTCTGCCCCTCACGCTCGGACACGGCGAGCATTTCGGCGACCGCGGCGGAAAGCTGCTCCGCGCTGCCCGCGCAGATCGCCTCCACCACCCGGTTGACCGGGAAGCTCGAAAGGGGGATCGCCTTCCCCGGACGCCTGGCGCCGCCCGGCGCGTCCCACAGAAGCTGGGAGGCGCACAGCCGGATCTCCCGGTAGAGCAGGGTGCGCAGGTCGCTGATTGTCTGCGCCACCTCGGAGATCGGCACCGGTTCCACACGCGCCGCGACGGTGATCGGCAGCGGCGTCATTTCCGTCAGCCGGCGGTAGAGCGTTTCGATCGCCGCGCGCGCCGAATCGGGGCTGCGCGTCTCAATCACGACGATCCGCTCGGTCTTGGACTTCCCGGAGAAGGGCAGCACGCTGTCCCGTTCGGGCACGATCGAGCGGAGCAGCTCCTCAAGCTGCACCCCGCGCCAGAACTTCCGCCCCGGCGCGCCGAGGTCGTCGGAGGTCAGCGGCATCGCGCCCGCGTTCACGAGCAGCGTCACGCAGTCGGCCTGCGCGGCGGACGCCTCGCCGTTGCCCTCGATCAGGCCGGAGAGCTGGTCGCGCTTTTTGAGGTAGGCCCTGTTGCGGCAGAGGATCTCCAGCTTGCCCAGCAGGGCGGACATCTTTTCAAACGAGACCGGCTTGAGCAGGTAGTCGAACGCCTGGAAGCGCACCGCCTTCTGCGCGTACTCGAACTCCTGGTAGCCGCTGAGCAGCACGGTGACGACCTCCGGATAGTCCCTCTGGATGTTTTCCAGCAGCTCAAGGCCGTCCATGACGGGCATGCGGATGTCGGTGAACACCACGTCCACCTCCCCGCGCCCGAGGCGCTCGAGCGCCGCCCTGCCGTTGATCTCGGTCCCGACCACCTGAAACGCGTCCGAATAGCGGCAGATCAGCTGTTTGACCGCGCGTGCGATCGGCGGCTCGTCTTCGACGATCAGTACCTTTATCATATCCAGTCCTCCGTCCCTGCTGTCCGGGCACGTCCTCTGCTTCCCATTATATGGCTCCCGCCGCGGGAAAGCAACCTTCCGCCCGCTTGTTGCATCTGCCTTGCGCAAAAGCTATAATAATAACCAGAAAATGAAAGACAACCTGTTATCCATCGACATCTTAAGGGGGATTTACCAATGAAACTCCGCGCCCTCGGCGCCCTTTTTCTGGCGCTGCTCCTCGGCGGCTGCGGCGCCCAGCCGCAGCCCGCGCCCGAAGCGCCCCTGCCCGTCCCCGAGCCGCCCGTCTACGCCATCATCTCCAAGGAAAAATCCAACCCCTATATGCAGAACATGGCGGACGGGTTTTCCGCCGCCTGCCGGGAGCTCGGCGCCGAGGCTCTCTGCATGGGCCCCGACTCCTATACCGCGCAGGCCCAGATCGACATCATCGACGCGCTGATCGACCGGAAGGTGGACGCGATCGTCATCGCGGCCAACGACTCGGACGAGCTTCAGGACGCCCTCCAGCGCGCGATGGACGAGGGGATCGCGGTCCTCTCGCTCGACTCGGCCGTCAACAGGGAGAGCCGCATGCTCCACATCCAGCAGGCCGACCCCGAAAAGATCGGCCGGGTGCTCATCCAGGCCGCCTGCAAGATGGCGGACGGTGAGGGCAAGGCGGCGGTCCTGTCGGCCACGCGGCAGGCCACCAACCAGAACCTGTGGATCGAATGGATGCAGCGGGAGATCGAGCAGAACCCGTCGGTCTACGCGAAGTTTGAGCTGCTGCCCGTGGCCTACGGGGACGACGAGCCCGAAAAATCCCGTGAGGAGACGCTGCGGCTGCTCGAGGAAAACCCCGATCTCAAGGTGATCATCTCTCCGAGCGTCGTGGGGATGCTCGCCGTGGGCCAGACGCTCCAGGAGGAGGAGTCCCCCGTGCTCTTCACCGGGCTGGGGCTGCCCTCCGAGATCGCCCCCTACATCGAATCGGGAAGCTGCCCGTGGATGTACCTGTGGAACCCCATCGACCTCGGCTACCTCAGCGCCTACGCCGCCGACGGGCTCGCGACCGGCCGGATCACCGGCCGGGAGGGCGACAACCTCACCGCCGGACGGCTCGGGCTGCGGGTGGTGGTCGACGCGGAGGACGGCGGCACCGAGCTGCTGCTGGGGGACCCGGTCAAGTTCGATCCGGACAACATCGGCGAATGGAAGTCCGTCTACTAGCCGCCCGAAAAAGCGGCGGCAGGGGCATCGCGGCACTGGGGCCGGGGGCTTAAACAGGTTCAGGGATGGGGGCGTGAAGCCCCCATCCTCGGCCCGATAAAATGGATTTTATCGGGCCGAGCGCCCGCTGCGGCGGGGTTCTCCGCTCGCTGCGCTCGCTCAACGTGCGGTAGGAACCTGCGGTTCCCCCACACACGCCCCTTCCCTTTCCGGGGATCGCGGCACTGGGGCCGGGGGCTTAAACAGGTTCAGGGATGGGGGCGTGAAGCCCCCATCCCTTTTTGTGTTCTGCGAAGAATCAGTCGGCGGTGAGGTCGGTGAGGACCTCGCCGTCCTTGCCGATCATCTGGACGGCCGCGAAGATCTCCTTGTTGGTCGCGTCGTCATAGGAGAGGGAACCGCCGGTGCACAGGGTGTTCGCCAGCTCGACGCCCAGAGCGCCGATGCCCTTCGGGTCCTGCGCGACGGTGCCCTGCATGGTGCCGGCAGCAATCGCTTCCAGCGCGCCCGCGTCACCGTTGAAGCCGAAGAGGAGCACGTCGGAACGGCCCGCTTCCTGGAGCGCTTCCATCGCGCCCAGCGCCATCGGATCGTTGGCGGCGAAGACCGCGGCGATGTCCGGGTTGGCGGCGAGGATGTCCTGCATCGCCTCATAGCCCTTGGTCTGGTCGCTGTCGGCGGTGAGCTCCTGGACCATCGTGTAGCCCGCGTCGTTCATGACGTCCTTGAAGCCCTCGGGGCGGCGCGCGGCGTAGACCGCGGAAGCCTCGCAGCGGATGACGGCGTAGTTCTTGCTGGCGGTGCCCGCCGCTTCAAGCAGCTGGAGGGCGTATTTTCCGGCCATCCGGCCGCCGCCGTACATATCGGAAACGATGATGGCGTCCTTATCGGTGCCGCCGTCGCCGATGTCGCAGATGATGACGGGAATGCTCTTCTGCTTGGCGAGCTCGACGATCGAGCTGAGCGCCTCGGGCTTGCAGGGGGAGATCACGAGCGCGTCGACGCCTTCGTCGTTGATCAGGCGGGTCGCGCCGCTGACCATCTCGGTCTCGTCGTTCTGCTGGTCGTGGAGGATGACCTGGATGCCCATCTCCGCGGCCTTCTCCTCGACGCCGGCGGTCATGCTCTGGAAGAATTCCTGCTGGTTGTCGTAGACCGACCAGCCGAATTTGAGGCCGGCGGTTTCAGCCGGGGTCTCGGCGGGCGCTTCGTCGGCGGGTGCCGCGGGAGCCGCGGGGGCCGCCGTGCTCGGAGCCGGAGCCGTGCCGCTGTCGGACGAGCAGGCCGCGAGGGAAATCGCCATTGCAAAACAGAGTACCAAAGCGAGGATTCGGGTCTTCTTTAACATGAATAATCCATCTCCCAATCTTTTCATTTTGTTTTCTCGGTTGATTTCTGCGGATGAACAGGTCATGCCGGGCACGCATCCCTCCTTCTTGGTGAACTGCGCGGCTTCAGGCGCCCGCCGCGCTTCCGCGCCGCCGTTCGTCCAGTTCCCTGCGGGAGCGGGACTTGACCAGAAAGTCGTTGACATAGGCGCGGATGCCGTTGATGGAAAATGCGAATATCAGGATGACGCCCTCGATGATGCGCTGCATATAGCTCTGGATCTGGAAGGCGTCCATTCCGCTTTTGATGGTCGCCAGGAAGATGGCGGCGACCGCGGTGGTGAAGATGCTCCCCTTGCCGCCGACGAGCGCCGTGCCGCCCAGCACGACCGCCGAGATGACGGTGAACTCGAACCCGTCCTTCATGCCGTAGTTGGAGGAGCCGAGGTAGGAGGTGATCATGATCGAGGCGGCCGCCGTGAAGAGGCCGACCATCAGGTAGATGAGGATCTGCGTTCTGGGGATGCTGATGCCCGCGATGCGCGCCGCCTCGTGGGAGTTGCCGATCGCCAGCGTGTGGCGGCCGAGCGCGGTCTTGCGCAGGATGACGGTCCCGATCACGCCGCAGATGATCATGACGATGAAGGGTACCGGGATGCCCGCCAGGTAGCTGGTCGACATCAGCTTGAAGAGCTTGTTCTCGACGACGACCGGCGTGGCGTTCACGATCTGCGCGAGCGCGCGGTAGCCGAACATCATGGCGAGTGTCGCGATGAACGCGGGAATCTTCATCTTCGCGATGAGCACGCCGTTGAAGGTCCCGAGCACCGCGCCGAGCAGCAGGATGAGGATGACCGACGGAAAGACTCCCATCTTCGGGAGCAGCAGGGTCAGCACGCAGGAGCAGAGCGCCACCTGCGAGGCGACCGACAGGTCGAGGTCGCCGCTGATGATGACGAAGGTCATGCCCACGCCGCAGATCCCGGTGAAGGAGGCCTCGCGGACGATGTTCTGGAAGGCCGAGATGTTCCGGAAGTTGGGGCTGAACACGATGAGGATCAGCCAGAAGATCAGCAGCGCGTAGAGGATACCCAGTTCGCCGAAATTGATCTGTAATTTCTTTTTCATCACTTCGCCGCCTCCTGGGTAATGATTTTGATTCCGCTGATCGACAGCGCGAAGAGCAGCACGACCGCGATCGCGAGCTTCTGGAACGCCTCGTCGACGCCCAGGATGTTCAGCCCGCTGCGGATGAGCGAGAGGAGCAGCGCCCCGATGAAGGAGCCCCAGATGTTCCCCTTGCCGCCTGAGAGCGCCGTGCCGCCGAGGATGACCGAGGTGATGGCGTCGAGCTCGAACCCGTCCCCGATGATCGCGCTGCCGGTGGCGAGCCGCGACGACTGGAGCACGCCCGCGCAGGCCGCGGTCAGTCCGGTGACGACGAAGACCGCGATGAGGGTGCGGTCGACGTTGATGCCGCTCGCGCGGGCGGCCGCCTCATTGGAGCCGATCGCGCGGGTCTTGACGCCGAAGCGGGTGTGGCGGTAGACGAGGTAGGCGATCACAAAGACCGCGACCACCAGGATCACCTGCACGGGGATGCCAAAGATGCTGGAGGTGGAGAAGATCTTGATCTCCTTGTTTTTCGACATGAGCACCCGCTTGCCGTTGCTGTAGACGAGCGCCGCGCCCTTGAAGGCGAGCTGGGTGGCCAGCGTGGCCACGAAGGTCTGGATATGTAATTTCGTGATGATGAGGCCGTTTACCACGCCGCAGAGCACGCCGACGAGCAGCGCCAGCAGGATGCTCGGCCACATGCCGATGTTGGCGATGTTCATGGCCACCACGCAGGTGACCAGCGAGAGGATCGAGCCGACCGAGAGGTCGAAGCCGCCCGCGCAGATGGCGAAGGTCATGCCCGCCGCCGCGATGCCCGTCGTGGCCGAGCGGGAGAGCACGGTGGTCAGGTTGGATACCGATACGATCCTCGGGTTGAGGGCGAGGAAGACCAGCCCCACGGCCAGCAGGATCGCGAGGATGCCGAAACGGTCCCACCACGCCCAAAATCTTTTCGTCCTGTCGTTCATATGCTGTCACCGTCCAATCTTTCCGAGGTTCCGGTCGCGCACTCCATGATCGTGACCTCGTCCATCTCCGTCTTTGAGAGGTTGCCGGTGATCCGGCCCTGGAAGACGACCAACGTGCGGTGGCAGATGCTGATGATCTCCGGAAGCTCGGAGGAGACCACGATGATCGCCAGTCCCGACTTTGCAAGCTCCTCGAGCAGCTCGTAGATCTCCGCCTTCGCGCCGACGTCGATGCCGCGCGTCGGCTCGAGCATGATCAGCACCTTGCAGTCGCTCGCCAGCGCGCGCGCCAAGAGGAACTTCTGCTGGTTGCCGCCCGAGAGGTTGACGATCCGCTGCGCCGGGGAGGAAAACTTCATGTTCATGCGCTTCTTGTAATTTTCAAGCAGCTCCTGCTCCTTCGCGTCGCTGATGAGCCCGAAGCGGGAGATCGACCGCAGGATGTTCATCGTGAGGTTTTCCCGCACCGTCATCAGCGCGAAGATGCCCGCGCTCTTGCGGTCCTCGGTGACGAACCCGATGCCGTCCCGGATCGCCTGCAGCGGCCCCTTCATCTGGAGCTGCCGCCCGCCGAGGGTCACCGTGCCGCCGTCCGGACGGATGAGGCCGTAGATCGCCTTGACGATCTCCTCCCGCCCGCAGCCCATGAGTCCCGCCACGCCGAGCAGCTCGCCGCTGCGCACGCTGAAGCTCACGTCCTCGAACATCCCGGCGCGGGTGAGGTTTTTGACCTCGAGCACCGTCTCCCCGAGCGCGTGCCCGGAGGATTTGTAGTACTGGTCCACCTCGCGGCCGACCATCAGCTTGACCAGGTCGTTGTGGGTGAGCTCTTCGGTCCTTTTGGTGGCGACGTACTGGCCGTCCCGCAGGATCGAGACCCGGTCGGTCAGATCGAAAATCTCCTTGAGGCGGTGGGAGATGTAGAGGATCGTTTTCCCACTCTCCTTGAGCCGCCGGATGAGGGCGTAGAGGACGTCGACCTCCTGGTTGTTGAGCGCGCCGGTCGGTTCGTCCATAATGATGATGTCCGATTCGTGGGAGATCGCCTTGGCGATCTCGACCATCTGCTGCTGGGAGACGCTGAGCATCCCGACCATGTCGGTCGGTTTGAGGGACAGGTTCATGCTGTCGATCAGCTCCTGCGCCCGCGCGTTCATCGTCCGGATGTCCAGCACCACGCCGTGCACCGGCAGGCCGGACGCGAAGATGTTCTCCGCGACGGTGAGCTCCGGCATGAGGTTCAGCTCCTGGTAGATGACGCTGACCCCCGCCTTCATCGCGTCCTGGATCGAATGGATCTCCTGTTTCTCGCCGCGGATGAAAATCTCTCCGCTGTCCGCCTGGTACATCCCGCCGAGAATCTTCATCAGCGTGGATTTCCCCGCGCCGTTTTCACCGACGATCGCGTGGACCTCCCCCTCTTCGATCGAGAGGCTCACGTCCGACAGCGCCTTGACGCCGGGAAACGACTTGCTGATATTGCGTATCTCGATGATAGCCAATTGTTTTCGCACCTCGCTTTTCTGTCTGGCGGCTATTCCTGCAATCTGCTCCACCTGTTTCTGTTTTTATTGTAATGTTCACCAGTTTATTAGTAAATGAACAATTCAGAACTGTTTGGATACACAAAACAACACAAAAAGGCCCGGTTTCCGTTTACCGGAAACCGGGACTTTTGTCCGTTATGGAAAGACAGTCCGCGCCGTCACTTCGCGCTCCACCTGCCGCTGAGCGTCACGGTCGTGCCCTGCGGGAAATTGCGCGCGATGCGGTATCCGACGCTCTCCCCCGCCGACAGCTTGAGGCGGATGATCGTGTTCACCAGCCCGAGTCCGCCGATTTTGAGCTCGCTGTAGTTTGCGGGCAGATCCTCGCTGTACTGGGCGACCTTGCGCTCGAGCTCGTCGATCTCCCCGTCGGCAAAGCCCGAGCCGTTGTCCGCCACTGAGATACACCAGCGATCCCCCTCGATGCGCGAGGTGATGCTCACCCGCCAGGGGGGCTCCACCTGCTTGAAGGCGTGCTCGAAACAGTTCTCCACGATCGGCTGGATGATCAGCCGAGGGATCGCCATCCCCTCGAGCCGCTCGTCGAGCGAGAGGTCGTAGTCGAAATACTCCTCATAGCGCAGCTTCATCAGCTCGAGGTAGTTGCGGACGTTTTCGATCTCGCTGCCGAGCGTCGCGCCGCCGCTGCTGTAGGAGCTGCTGTAGCGCAGCATCTGGGAGATCCGCTCGCAGGTGTCGGCGATGCGGTCCTCCCCCGCCTCGATCGCCATGCTGCTGATCGTCGAGAGGGAGTTGTAGAGGAAATGCGGGTTCATCTGCGACTGGAGCGCGAGCAGGTAGGCCTTCTGCTCACAGGCGACCGAATCGTTCATCTTTTTAAGCATCGACTGGAAGGCGGCGTTGAGCTCCCGCACCTCGTCGATGCTCTCGTCGGGGACGAGGTCGGCCTGGATGGAATCGATCGAGATCTTGCGCACCTCGTCGCTCAACCGGATGAGCGGCGCGGAAATCCGCTTGGAGATGAGGTAGACCGCCAGAATGAGCAGTATGATCGTCACAAGGCTGCCGATAAAGAGGTAGACGGTCATCGAGCGGTAGGGCTGCATCATCGAGCGCCGGTCCTGCGCGAGCGCGACCCGCCAGCCGTACTGGTCGGACAGCTTGGCGGTCACGTAGTAGTCCCGCTCGTCCAGATCGCTGTACGCCCGGCCGGCCGGGAGGATCTGGTTGCCCTCCCCGTCGAAGAGGAAGACGACCGTGTCGGTCAGCACGTCGAGCGCGAGATAGCTCTCGAGCTGGTCGACCCCCTGCTGGATTTCAACGATGCCGTAGACCTCCTTGGAGTAGAAGTTGGTGATCGGCCGCAGCAGGGAGGTGTACCGGGCCTTATAGGTGCCCGACCAGCGGTCCTCCTGGGGCGGGAGCAGCAGATACCCGGCCCGGCCGTCGATCAGCTCGCGCATCTGCGCGCCCACGTCGGTCTCATAGAGCGTCTCGGAGACCCGGCTCTCGGGGTTGACGCTCGCGCCCGCGCTGATGAAATCCCCATGCTGGTTGTAGACGCTAATCCGCCAGATCGGCATGCTCGGGCCGTTGTGGGAGGTCAGCACGCTGGCGATGTCGATGCTGTCCATGATGTTCACATCGAAGTAGTTCTCCCGGCTGGCGTCCTGCTGGAGGCGGTTGAAGATGTTGATGATGCGGGGATCCGATTTGACCTGCTGAGCCATCTGGTCCATCTCCGAGAGGTAGGCGTCCACCTGCGAAACCATCTTGTCGAGCAGCTGCGTCTGGTTGATCGCGGCAGTCTTTTCGCTCACGCTGACCACATACTGGTAGGCCGCGCCCACCAGCACCAGCATGAATACCAGCAGGAAGGCCGAATAGGTCAGCACCAGCCTGCGCAGAAATCCTGTTTTCCGATGTTTCATCCGCTCGCCACCCGCAGTTCCAATTTTTCCGTTTTCCTTATTGTAGCAGAAATTCAAAATTCCGCAATCCGCGCCCCCAAATTTCCATCCGCGACCCGAATTTGGTGAAATCGCCCAAAATTCACAAAATGTTCACAATTGAGCGCGACAAAACGGCCGCAAATCCGCTACTATTAAATCAGAAGGCAAGGATTGACAACAACCCCAAAACCTGACCGGGAGGAACGCTTATGAAACGGCTCCTATCCATGCTGCTCGCGCTTGCGATTTCGTGCAGCTATCTCTCCCTCGCGGCGCTCGCCGCCGAAGGT
Source organism: Anaerotruncus sp. (assembly GCF_057433415.1). Lineage (NCBI taxonomy): Bacteria > Bacillati > Bacillota > Clostridia > Eubacteriales > Oscillospiraceae > Anaerotruncus > Anaerotruncus sp. Next base: position 49,591 of record NZ_DBMDHH010000017.1, read on the forward strand.
GAGGACGAGACGCCTAAGGCCATGATCACCTACAGCGTGGCGGAGGGCGGCACCCTGACGATCAACGGCACCCCACACAACGCGGCGGAGGCCGTCACGACGGGGCCCGACGGCCTGCCCCTGCCCCACACGGTCACTCTGCCGGAGGGTGTAGACGTGGCCTTTTCCGCCCTGCCCGACGCGTCCCATACGCTGGCCGCCCTGACGGTGACCGGCCTGCCCGTGGGCACGCCCGCCCCCGTCATCACGAACGGCATGGGTACGGTCAAGGCCGTCAACGGCTTGCAGATCCACGCGAGCTTTGACATTCTGACCTACACCGTGGACGTCCGGCAGGCGCCGGGCGGCACGATCTCCGCGTCCGGGCTCGGCGCGAACGGCACGGCCGCGGCCAACGGCAGCGTCACCCTCGCCGCCGCGGCGAATGAAAACTATGAATTCTCCCACTTCCTGGTGGACGGCGCGCAGGTGACCGCCAACCCCTGCACCTTCACGGTCACGAAGGACACCGCCGTTTCCGCCCTCTTCACCGCCAACCCGGTCACCCATTCGGTGACGGTCGAACCTCCCGTCGGCGGCCGCATCCAGGTGAGCGGCATCGACGACGCCGGACTCGTCGCGGACGGCGCGAAGATCACGATCGCCGCCGAGCCCGATGGCAGCCATACCTTCGGCGCGCTCCTGATAAACGGCACGGACGTCGGAAGCGCCACCCATGGGATGGAGGTGCACGGCGACGTGACCGTCTCAGCCACCTTCCCGGAAAAGGCCCCCGAGACCTATTCCGTGTCCGTCACGGCGGGCGCGGGCGGCAGCGCCGCGGCATCCGACGAGACGGGCGCGCCCCTCTCCGGCCCCGTAACGGCCGGTACGCGGGTTACTCTGACCGCACAGGCGGATGAAACGCACACCTTCAGCCACTTCCTGATCGGCGGTGTGCAGATTGCTGAAACCCCCTATACCCTCACGGTGAACGGGGCGGTGTCCGCCGAGGCCGTCTTTGCCGAGAAGCCCTCTTCCGACCCCAGTGAAAACTCGAAGCCGGACAATGGCGGCGAGGGCTCCAACGGGATTCCCACCGTACAGGTTTCCGTGAATCAGCCCGCCGCGGGCGGCGCGGTCACACAGGTCGCGGCAAACGGGGCGACGCTCGCCTCCGGGGCTTTTCCGGGCGCGCTCCCGCTCAAGGAGGGCGACACCCTCACAATCACCGCCGCGCCCAGTGAAAAATACCAGCTCAAATCCGTCACGGTCAACGGCGGCGCGGCGGCGGTCAGCGGCAGCACCGCCAGCTACACCGTCCGGGCCGACGATCTGAAAGGCATCGTCATCGAGTCCGCGTATACCGCCTCCGCGCCGGTCGCGGTGGATTCCTCCGCCGCCACGGGCGCTTCGGTCGCGGTCGGCAGGGGCGGCGCGCCCCTCCAGAACGCCGACGCCGTGACCGAGGGCGACGCCCTCACCTTCACCGTCACGCCCGTGGACGCCGGGAAGGCGGTCCAGTCGGTCACCGTCAACGGGAAGGCGGCCGCCAAGAGCGGCGACAACGCGTTCGGTTACGCGGTCACAGCGGAGGACATCCTCAGCGGCGTCCTCAAGGTGGAGGCCGTGCTTGTCTCGACCGACGTGCAGGTCAAATGGAACCCCGCCCCGGAAACCGGCGTCACCGTCGAGGTTAAACCGGAAAACGGGACCGCCGACAAAAGCGGCGATCTCACCGTCCCCTACAACACCAACCTGACCGTCGGCGTCTCCGCCCCCGACGGAAAATCCGTCGAGAAGGTCACCGTCGCGCAGGAGGGTGGGTCGGCTCCGGCGGACTACGTCCCCGGCGCGGACGGCAGCTTCAAAATTCCCTTCGTCCGGGCGGCGGTCACCGCCATCACCCCGACCGTGAACGAGGTCCGGCCCAAGATCAGCTGGGATGCCCCCTCCGCGGGCACGATCGTTGTGAACCCGGGCGGGAGTCCCGTCTCCCCCGGCGGCGACGTGGCCTACGACAGCACAATCACCATTGAGGTGACGCCGCCAGCCGGCCGCCTGCTTGAAAAGGTCACCGTCACCGGAAACGGCGAGACGGCCCCGAAGGACTACACGCCCAAAGCCGGGGAAAACAAGGTCACGGTCGAGCATGTGAAAGCCGATATCACCGCGCTTTCCGTCGCCTACCAGGACGACCCGGGCAACCCGGCGGTCACCTGGACCGCGCCCGCTTCGGGCAAGGGGACAATCACCGTCACAGCCAAGGAGGGCGGCGGCGCGGTCACAAACGGCAGTACGGTCGCGCTTGGAAGCACTGTCACGATCAAGGTGGACCCGCCGGCCGGCTACTTCCTCAAAAGCCTCGCGGTCGCGGGCGGCGCGGCAGCGGGTACCACCGCCTACAGCCAGTTCAGCAGTAACGGCGTGGAGGTGAAGATGGATTACCCGGTCACCGCGATCACCCCCGTCTTCGCGCAGTACCGGAAGGTGACGCTCGCCGATATCCCGAACGCGACCGTCACGGCGCGCGGCGCCTTCTACCCGAACTCCGACGGTACGGGAAGCACCTTCACGGCCCTTTCGGAAAAGGGCGCCGGCTATGTCTACGCCGAGCTGGGCAAAGATCCCACGGTCACGCTCTCTGTACGGGACATGAGCCTGGGCAGCCAGCTCCAGGTCAAGAATAACGGCAACGGCATCGGTTCCCCGCTCCGTTCGGGCGACTCGCTGGCGATCTCCGTGAACGGGGACCTCGCGCTGTCCGGTACGGTTTCGGCCGTCCCGCCCACGCCCAGCGGCGCCGGAAGGGTCCACGCACCCATCGCCGTGCAGGACGAGGAGGGCGCGGCGCTCGAGGACAAGGACGGCGACGCCTTCCACATCCGCGCAATCGCCAGCGAGGGCAGGCTGGTGCTGGACGGCGTCACGCCCGGCCAGACCTTCTACATCAAGCTCGGGGAAAACGGCTACGACCTGCCCACGACGCTCGACAGCCGCCTCTCCCCCGCCCCCGTCGCGCTGGCCAGCCAGCTCGCGGACGACGATCTCTTCCGCCTCTCGATCGACAAGGACGGGGACGGCAAGAGCCTCATCAGCTCGATCACCCAGGTGGATGAAAAGCGGCTCAAGGAGGACGGCGTCCGCGGCAGCTACCTCAAGGTGGTGCTCAAGGATTCGACCGCCACCGAGGAGAAAAAGGCCCGCGCAACCATCACCTTCAAGGCGCGCAAGACGCTCGACGCCTCGAAGGGCGGCCCCTGGCAGGCGGGCGACACCGCGACCCTCGATCTGACGATGTGGATCGAGAACACCAAGAAGAGCGGTTCGGACGAGGACGCGGACGTGGGCGACCGCATCTACATCGACCCCGAATCCAACGAGTACAACACCTTTGTGTGGGGCGACGACCGCGCCGCGCTGGAATACCACGCGGACGACAACGCCAGGGCGTTCTACGCGCGCCTCTCCACCAAGGCGGACATCGATATCTACACCGATTACGGCGACCCGGTGGACGCGGACCTCTGGTTCTACAACTTCATCGGCAACCCGGAAATCCCGAGCACCTCCCGCGCCTGGCTGACGCTGGGCATCCCGTGGGACGAGGACAGCGACTACCATCCCGACCCACGCGACGTCTACATCTACCAGGTGGACAAATACGGCGACCTGGAGGACGTGACCGACCGGTTCACCTACTCGGACGACGCCTACGCCATCGAGGGCTGGACCATCCGGACCCGTCAGCTCGGCACCTACATCATCTCCGACACCGAGCTCGACCTCGACACCGGCTACGAGATGGAATACGACTGGGACGACGACGCCTACGAGGAGCAGTACAAGGTCAACCCGGTCACCGGCGGCGGCACGCAGGATTACACGCCGGTGACCCTCCCCGTCAACTACGGCGGCAGTACCGGCGGCTCGACGGGCGGCGCCGTCTCCGAGCCGGAGCCGGAGGAGAGCAAACCGGACGACGAGGAGGAAGAGGGCAACCGTCAGGTCACCGCCAAGCCGGTCCCCGAGGCGGTCCCCGAGGTCGACGAACCGGAGGAAAAGCCCGCGGGCAAGGGCTTCGCCCCCTGGGCGGTCGTACTGGTGATCGCGCTCATCGCGGCCGGGGCCGGGACGGGCGGCTACTTCCTCTACCGGCACTTCAGCGAATAACCGGCGTTTTGAAGCCCGGGGCCCCGCGGAATTCCCGCGGGGCCTCTTCGCATCCCGGCGCGCCGGAGCTTGCATTCGCGGGCCCCGCATGGTATGATTTGGGCACCAGGAACTTCCAAAAAGGCGGGTGTATTTCATGGGCGGAAAGGTACGGCAGGTTTTGGCGGACGGCGAGCACTCCGAACGGATGAAGCGCAGGGAATCCTTCCTGCTGCGTTTTCCGGACGCGGGCGGGACGGACGGCCATGAGAAGTTCCAGATGCGCTGCATCACCGCGCTGATCGAGTATTACGGGAACTCCGAAGACTACCTGGCGGATTACATGGATATCTGCGACATGCTCGGGCAGGGCTACCGGGAGGAGGCGTTCCACCTCGGCTTCCAGAATTCCAACCTGTGCACCCTCCTGGCGGAGTTTGAGCTGCGGGAGGAATCCGACCTCTATCTCTGGCTGCAAATTCTCGAACGCCTGCTGGACAGCCCGGGACGCGGCGACAAGCAGAAAAAACGCCTCGCCCTCAAAATTGCGGAGGCGCTCAAGCTCTCGGGAATCGGCGCGGCGCTCTGCCGGCTGGAAGGCGGCCGCTACGCCTTCTATCCCGCGACCGAGCCGTTTCTCGACCGGGCGCTCGTCTTCGACGTGCTCGGCTGGCTGGACGCCTACCCGAAGGCGCGGGAGCAGTACCGGGAGGCCCTCAGACTCCTGCTGCACGGGGACCGCACCCGCAAGGCGATCGACTGCCTGCGGCTCTCGCTCGAACTCTTCTGCAAGCAGCGCTACCAGAACGAAAAGTCGCTGGAAAACCAGTTCTCCCTGATCGGGAGCGAGCTGGCCGACCGGGGGCTGTCGGCCGAGCTGCGAAATCTCTACACGACCCTGCTCGCCTACTACGCCAAATTCAACAACGAGCACGTCAAGCACGACGACTCGGCGAACGCCGCGGAGGCCGATTTTGCGCTCTATCTGACCGGCAGCTTTTTGCGCCTGCTGCTCCTCTCCGACCGGGAGACGCTCTGACCCCAAACCCAAAAGGGCCGCGTGAACAAAAGTTCACGCGGCCCTTTTTTCACCCACCGGGCGGCCTGTTCAGCCGATCCAGCGGTGCAGGGTCTCGAGCAGCCGGTCGATCTCCAGCGGCTTGGTCACATGTTCGTTCATGCCCGCCTGCCGGGCGCGGTAGACGTCGTCGGCAAAGGCGTTGGCCGTGAGCGCGATGATGGGGATGTCCGCGGCGTCCGGCCTCCCCTCGCCGGCCAGCCTCCGGATCGCCTTCGTGGCCTCGTAGCCGTCCATGACGGGCATCTGGATGTCCATCAGGATGAGGGCGTAGGCGCCCGGCGGATGGGAGGCGAAGAGGTCCACCGCCTGCCTGCCGTTTTCGGCGCAGGCGATCTCCAGCCCGGCCATGCCCAGAAGCTCCCGGGCGATCTCCCGGTTGAGGTCGTTGTCCTCCACCAGAAGAAGCCGCGTGCCGGGAGGGAACGCCTCCCCCTGCCGCGCCGGAGAGCCGGCGCAGGATCCCGCCTCCCGCGCGTCCTCCCCCGCCAGCTTGAGGAAGATGGTCACGACGAACCGGGTGCCCTTGTCCGGCTGGCTCTCCACCCGGATGGTTCCGTTCATCATCTGTACCAGATTGTGGGTGATGGCAAGGCCCAGCCCCGTCCCCTGGACCCCGCTCACGCGGGCGTCCTTCGCCCGCTCGAACGGGGTGAAGAGCTTATCGAGGAACTCTGGCGGCATACCGATGCCGTCGTCCTCCACGGTGAATTCAAAGCAGCCGACCCCGCTGCGGCCCGACACCCGTTCCTCCGCCGTCAGGGAGATATGGCCGCCCGTCCCGGTATATTTCACCGCGTTGGACAGCAGGTTCAGCAAGATCTGCTGGACCCGCATGAAATCCCCGTGGACCGCGTCATGGCGCAGGTAGGAGCGCAGGACGATCTGCTGTTCCTTGCTTTCCGCGTCGGAGCGGATGATCTGCATGACGGTGTTCAGCGTGTCGCTGACCAGGAAGGTGTTCTCGCTGAGGCTGACGTTGCCCGACTCGATCTTGGACATGTCCAGAACCTCGTTGATGAGTCCCAGCAGGTGATTTCCCGATATGCGGATCTTCCCGAGGCAGTCGGCGAGCTTGTCCGGGTCGCCCAGCTGCTTTTCCGCGATGGAGGTCATGCCAAGGATGGCGTTCATCGGCGTGCGGATGTCGTGGCTCATCCGGGAGAGGAACCCCGACTTGGCGTGGTTCGCCCGCCGGGCGCCCTCGTACGCCTCCTCCAGCGCCCGCTTGGCCGCCTGGTCCTCCGCCTGACG
>NZ_DBMDHH010000092.1:0-5056 GCF_057433415.1 Anaerotruncus sp.
TTCTTTGCGTCAAAGAAAGTACCCAAAGAAGGACGCTCAAGGGGACTTCCGCCAGTCCCCTTGAGAATCCCCCGGGAGTACCTTGCCAGTACCCGCCGGTTACAACCGCTCCCCACGAATACGCCAGCTGAGGGCTCAATTCAGGTTGCGGGCGCTCCCAACACGGGAACAGGAGACCTGCCAAAAAGGAGCGCCGCCCGTGGGCGGCGCTCCTAACATGCGCATGGTGTGTGTGCTACGCGTGCCTCCCCGGAAGCATTCCCGGTACGGTTCCGGAGACTCGCCGGCAGAGGCATTGCGCCCGCGGCGCGGCGGCCGGCGGGATGCTGTCGGCTTGTCCGCTGATCCGTGGACGGGGCGCCGCCGACTTTGGCCGCAGGCCAACCGGAGGCGGCGCTGGGGGTCAAGGGGGCATAGCCCCCTGCGGCTTCTTTCCCCCATTTCTTGTCCGCACAAGAAATGGGGCCGCCTGCCGGGGCGGGACCCGGCAACTCTGCCGCTCCCTGAGCGGACAATCTAAAACCGCTGTCGGACGACCACCGACAAGCTCCTCCACTCGTTGAGCGGCAAATCTAAAACCGCCGTCGGCCGGCCACCGACAACCTCCGCCGCTCTCCGAGCGGACAATCTCACAGCGTGGCGATCACATAGTCGACGGCTGCGATCTCCCGGCCGGCCTGTATGTATACCCGCGGGACCCGCCTGCCGATGAGGCAGGCCTCCTCATAGTTGATCGTGCCGTTGAGCGCGGCAAAATCGTCGAGGGTGATCGACTTGCCGCCCTCGCTGCCGATGAGGGTGACGACGTCGCCGCTGCGGGCCCCGTCGATCCCGGTCACGTCGACCATGAGCTGGTCCATGCAGACCGCGCCGGTGATGGGCGCGTACTGTCCGCGCACGATCACGCGGCCCTTGTTGGTGAAGTTGCGGCGGTAGCCGTCGGCGTAGCCGATCGCGATGGAGGCGAGCCTCTGGCCGTCGTGCTCGGTGACATACCGGCGGCCGTAGCTGACGGCGATCCCGGCCTCGAGCGTCTTGACCATCGTGACGGTGGTGTAGAGGGACATGGCGGGCCGCAGGTCCGCCATCCCCGCGTATTCGGGGGAGGGGGGCAGGCCGTAGAGCACGACGCCGAGCCGCACCATGTCGAGGTGCATCTCGGGATAGGCGAGCGCCGCCGCGCTGTTGCAGCAGTGGCGCAGCGCAAAGGTGATCCCCCGCTTTTCCAGCAGCTCCACCGTGTCCAGGAAGGACCTGTACTGCATCCGGGTATAGTCCCGGCTGTCCCCGGCGCACTCGTCGGCGCAGGCGAAGTGGGTAAAGACGCCGGTGCAGGAAAGTCCGGGCAGCGCGCACACCCGCGCGATCTCCTCGGCGGCGCGCGCCTCATGGCCGTGCTGGGCGAAAAAGCCGATGCGGCTCATGCCCGTGTCGATCTTCACATGGCAGTCGATCACGGCCTTCTGTTCGACCGCGGCGCGGGAAAGCTCCCCCGCGTACTCCTCCGAATAGACTGTCTGGGAGATGCCCAGCTCCGCCAGGGTGTGCGCCATCTCGGGCGGCGTGCAGCCCAGGATCAAAATCGGGCGGGCGACCTCCTGCCTACGCAGGGAGATCGCCTCGTTGATATTGGAAACCGCGAACCAGTCGGCGCCCTCCTGCTGGAGCGCGCGGGAGACGTAGCCGTCCCCGTGGCCGTAGGCGTCCGCCTTGACCACCGCCATCGTGCGGCAGCCGGGCGTCAGGCGGCTTTTGAGCTCGCGGTAGTTGTGTACGATGCAGTCCAGGTCGATGTCCGCCCAAGTGCGGCGCAGGTAGTCCATGGTGTTATCCCCCGTCATTCATCCGCGTTCTTGTCCCTCACCATGAGCATCGCCAGGCCGGCGGTGTTCACAACGATCGAAAGCCCCAGTGTGATGAGGGCCCACACCGAGTTCGTATTGAATAAAAGAAGCAGGGCGACCAACAATATGATCACGCCGGCGGCGAGTATCCGCGCCCCGATTTTCCGCACGCTCATAGCTTTCCTTTCCTTTATCCCGCGGCTTGGCCGCCGCGTCGTTCCGTCCTTATAATATACACCAACCGCCCGGCTTTTACAACCGCGCGAAAAACTTTAACAGTTTCGTCAAGAATCGGAGGGACCCCCATGAACCTGATCCGGACCGACCTCGCGGTGGAAGCCGCCGAACCCTACCGGGACCGCCTGCCCGACGGCGTTTCGATCGCGGAGGACGAGCGGGCGGGCGTCAAGCTCACCCGTGTGGAGATCACCAAACCCGAGGCCGCCGAGCGTCTCGGACGGCCGTGCGGCCGGTACATCACCCTTGAACTGCCCGCCGTGTCCTCCAGCGTGGAACCGGCGGACGATGTGACCCACGCCGTCGCGGACGAGCTCTCCGCGCTGCTGCCCGCGGAGGGCTCGGTGCTCGTGGTCGGGCTCGGCAACGAGCAGATCACCCCCGACGCGCTCGGCCCCCGCGCCGCCCACCAGGTGCTCGCCACCCGGCACATCCCCGCCCAGCTCGCGGAGCAGACCGGCCTTTCGGGGCTGCGCCCCGTGGCCTCCCTCGCGCCCGGCGTGCTCGGACAGACGGGCATCGAGACGGGCGAGATCGTCCGTTCGATCGTGCGCGACCTCGCGCCCGCCTGCGTCGTCGTGATCGACGCGCTCGCCTCCCGCTCCCTCGACCGGCTCGGCCGCACCATCCAGCTTTCCAACAGCGGCATCTCCCCCGGCTCGGGGGTGCTCAACGCCCGGCGGGAGCTGAGCGAGGAATCCCTCGGCGTGCCGGTCGTATCGGTCGGCATCCCCACCGTCGTCGACGGCGAGACCCTCGCCCGCGACATCCTCGGGGACGACGGCCGCGACGCCGCGCCCGGCGCTTCCGCCATGATGGTCACCCCCCGCGACATCGACGCGATCATCGAGCGGGGGGCCAAGCACCTTTCGCTCGCCATCAACGCCGCGCTCCAGCCCCAGCTCTCCCTCGAGGACATCACCTACCTCGTGTCGTAACCCCCCCGGCATAAACCCCCTTCCCCCTGAATAGAATGCATAGAAACGCTTTTTATGCTTTGGGGGGCGGGAATGTGAAACGATATGGTCGTGCACCCGGGCCGGCGCGCCGCCTTGGGGCCGTCATCACAATGGTCGTTGTTCTGCCGCTGTCGATCATGGCGGTTTTTTCGCTTTCCCCCGACCTGGGCGAGCTGACCGAGCGAGCCGCGCTCATCTCGGCGATGGTGAACATGCCCGAGGGGTCGCTCGCCCTTTTGGAATCGCGGTTCGCGGACAAGATCGACCCCGCCTACTATCAGGGCGAGGAATCCCAGGTCGCGCCCTACGTCGCGCCCTTTGACGAGGAAGACGCCTCCGCCGCGCCGCAGGGCCTGCCCGAATCCTCCCCCGTCCCCGCCAAGCAGGTGCGCGTCGCCGACCCCTCACCCGCCGCGGACAACTCCCATCCCGTACCCGCGGAATACCGGGGGCGGATCGTACAGGAGAACATGGCGGGCTCGGGCGACAGCCTGATCCCCTACGGCGAGGGCCTGCTCCGCAACTATACCGAGGTGCCCGCCGACGACATCCGGGAGATCATGGAGCAGGGGCTCAACATCCGGCTGGAGGACACCCCCGCGCCGCAGGTGCTCATCTTCCACACCCACGCGACCGAGAGCTACGAGCCCTACGACAGTGAAAATTATGACATGCGGAATACTTGGCGGTCAACGGACAACACTAAGAATATGGTCGCGGTGGGCAACGCGCTGGAAAAGGCTCTGCGGGACGCGGGGATCGGGGTCGTGCACGATACGACCCAGCACGACTACCCCTCCTACAACGGCTCCTACGAGCGCAGCGCCGAAACGATCAAGTCCTATCTGGAGAAGTATCCGACCATCAAGATCGCGCTCGACGTGCACCGCGACGCCATCCAGCGGGAGGACGACCTCATCGTCAAGCCCACGGTGGAGATCAACGGCCGCAAGGCCGCCCAGCTCATGATCATCACCGGCAGCGACGACGGCACGATGAACGTCCCCGAGTGGCGGGAAAACCTGCGCTTTGCCGCGTCCCTTCAGGACGCCATCGAGCAGGACACCCCCGAGCTGACCCGCCCGATCTTCTTCTGCTACCGAAAATACAACATGGATCTGACCACCGGCTCGCTGCTCCTCGAGGTCGGCTCCAACGCCAACACCCTCGACGAGAGCGTCTATACCGCCGAACTGGTCGGGAAGTCCCTCGCGCGGATGCTCAACGAAAACCGCGAAGCATCCCCGGAAACTGCTCCAAATGGATAGTCTATTGGTATAAACCTAAGGTGAAAATACAGGATGTTAAACAGAGATGCGCGCCTCTTTTGGGTTTCCTTTCTTTTGACCCTGATCCTGACGGGCTGGCTGGCCCTCTTCCTGTGGGTCGACACCACCAGCTCCCGCTATGAAAACGCAGCCGGCGTCCGCGCGCTTGAGATCGCGCCCGCCGGGGAACTCCGATACAGCGTCGCCCTGCTGGGCAGGCAGTACACCATCTCCCTGGAGCCCTTCAATGCGTTCGAGGCCTGGCGGCAGGACCACGCCTGCCTCGTCACCCCGCGCCCGCTGCTGCTCGCGCAGCAGGGCTACGGCCTGCTCCTGCGGGGCTGGGACTCATTGGACAATTGGTATAAAAACTACGAATATCAACAAAACGTCATGAAATCACAGGAAGGCGTCCCGGTCGAACCGGACGCATGAACACCGAAGGGGCCGCTCACAGAGCGGCCCCTTCGGCGTTTATTCAGTCCTGCTTCCATTTATAGACCGCGGCCAGCGTCTTTTCCCCGTCCGAACCGGGGCCCGCGTGCAGCTTCGCCTCGTACCGGATGTGACGCCGCTGGAGGCAGAGGTCCAGAAAGCACAAAAAAATCCCCAGATCGATTTGGTTGTAGAACGCCACCTGGCCGGCGGGCATGATCCCGCTCCTGCCCGGCTTGCGCACGCGGTACACGCGCAAGGCGTCGCCTTCGCGTTCCACCAGCCACGGCTGCGTGTTGCAGGCGCTCGGCGC
>NZ_DBMDHH010000018.1:0-54907 GCF_057433415.1 Anaerotruncus sp.
TATGGTAATGATAGTAAGGCTTAAGAAGGTAAAACGTGATAGCTTAAAATAAATTCAAGTTTGTCGGGTAAATAGCAAACCCAGCCGAGCCAGTCAACGGTCAAGATGAACGGCGCATATGCGCAGCCGTTGACAGCCCCGCCCGCCTTTGCTGGTAGGCAATCAAGGGGCGACAGCAAGAAGTGCCACCGCCCCGCACTATTATTCAGAAAGGGGAATTTCCATGACCGACCAGATAGCCTATCAAGAATATATCCAGCGCAGGTACAACGCCTTTTGCAAGACTGTTATCCGCTGTGCCGCCTTGGACAAGATTTTGAAGCTTAAACGGCAATGGGAACGGCAAGTTTCCCTTGACTATCTGATGAACGAGAAGTTTGTCCAGTTTGCCGCGTCGGAGCCGGACGAGGAATACCCATTTACCGTCTGCGGTCAGACCGTCCTGCTCTGCAACGCCGCCCTTGCCGACGCGATCTCTGTTTTGCCGGAGCAGACGCGGGAAGAAATCCTGCGCTATTACTTTCTGCGCCAGCCGCAGCGCGTGATCGGCGCGTGTATTGGCCGGTCACGCAGCACAGCGGGGCGGCATATCCAGCTTGCCTTGCAGCGGCTACGCGAAGAAATGGGGGTGAGCCGGTATGAGTAGACTTCTCCCCTATGAAACAATCCTCAAAGCCCGTGAGGGCGACCCAGAAGCCGTGAACGCTGTCCTGCTCCACTACGCCGGATATATCCGCTATTTCTCAAAAGTGAACGGGCAGGTCAACGCCGAGGTGGAGGACTATGTAAAGCAGCGGTTAATTGACTGTCAATTCAAGTTCCGGCTTGACGAACCACCGGACAAGTCATAAAAACTGAATACCAGCCGCCACCGACGCGGCCAGCGAAAGCAGTAAGTCTTGAAAAAGATTTACTGCTTTTTTTGTTGTCCGGCTCCGCTCCCGGCCATTTTGCCCCCTGCCGGTTGTAGTAGTAAGCGAGGAGGGAATTTTTCTGCCCTGGTGTTTGGCATTTGGAGCATTTACCCGTAGTAGAGGGCAAAGAGAAAGGATTTCTCCAACACCGGGTAGAAACCACTGCGTCCGGTGTCATTTTAGCGAAAGCGGGCAGGAATGCCCTTTACAGGATTAGTAGTAGCAGAAAAAGAGAAACAAACTTTTGTGGTTGCAGTTTTCCAAAAAAGTGGCGGACGGAAGTGAGAGAAAGTTTGCAGTCACGGAGAGCAAGTTTCTACCACGGTGCCAAAATCCGCAATTCTGCAGTTTTGCCCCTCGCGGGAAACTTGTTGGGGAGTGCCTTCCCCAAACCCTGCTCATGCGCCCTTACGGGCGAGAAAGGAGGTCACACCATGCGAAAGAAATACAACACGCCCCACCGCAGCCGCGTTGTGAAAACCCGGCTGTCCGAAGATGAGTATGCCGACTTCACAGCGCGGCTTGCGCCCTATGGTATCAGCCAGTCCGAATTTCTCCGGCAGGCGATACGGCGGGCGACCATACGCCCGGTTGTCCATGTGTCGTCGGTCAATGACGAGTTGCTTTCCGCTGTCGGGAAGCTGACAGCCGAGTACGGCAGGATCGGCGGCAACCTCAATCAGATTGCCCGGTATCTGAACGAATACGGCGTACCCTACAACACCCTTTCCGGCGAGGTACGCGCCGCCATATCCGACCTTGCCGTCCTCAAGTATGAAGTCCTCAAGAAAGTAGGTGACGCGGTTGGCAACACTCAAGCATATCAACTCTAAAAACGCCGACTACGGAGCCGCCGAGCAATATCTTCTCTTTGAGCATGACGAGTTTACCATGAAGCCCGTCCTTGATGAAACCGGCAGGCTTATCCCCCGCGAGGACTACCGGCTGTCCACGCTGAACTGCGACGGGGAGGATTTTGCCGTTGCGTGTATGCGGGCCAATCTCCGCTATCAGAAAAACCAGCGGCGGGAAGATGTGAAAAGCCACCACTACATCATCAGCTTTGACCCGCGGGACGGGCCGGACAACGGCCTGACCGTAGACCGGGCGCAGGCGTTGGGGGAACAATTCTGTAAAGAGCATTTTCCCGGCCACCAGGCCCTTGTCTGCACCCACCCGGACGGGCATAACCACAGCGGCAACATTCATGTGCATATCGTCATAAACAGCCTGCGGATTGAGGAAGTGCCGTTCCTGCCCTACATGGACAGGCCGGCCGATACGAAAGTCGGCTGCAAGCACCGATGTACCGACGCTGCCCTGCGCTACTTCAAATCCGAAGTCATGGAGATGTGCCACCGGGAGGGGCTTTATCAAATCGACCTCTTGAACGGCAGCAAGAACCGCGTCACCGACCGGGAGTATTGGGCGCAGAAAAAGGGACAGGCCGCGCTGGACAAGCAGAACGCCCCCATGATTGCCGATAGTATCACGCCCCGGCAGACCAAGTTTGAAACGAACAAGGAGAAGCTGCGGCAGACCCTACGGAAAGCCCTTGCCACCGCCGCCAGCTTTGACGAGTTTTCCTCTCTGTTGCTGCAGGAGGGTGTGACCGTCAAGGAGAGCCGGGGGCGGCTTTCCTACCTCACGCCGGACAGGACAAAGCCAATTACCGCCCGGAAGCTGGGCGACGATTTTGACCGCGCCGCTGTCTTTGCCGTTTTAGAGCAAAACGCCGCCAGAGCAGCCGAAGCGCCAGCCAGATCCCCCGATCCCCCACGCACCATAAAAGACCGCTTGCAGGTTGCCAGAGCCGAGATAGCCGCCCCGAAACAGGACGGAGTGCAGCGGCTTGTGGACATTGAGCAGAAAATGGCCGAGGGCAAAGGCCGGGGCTATGAACGCTGGGCGAAGATACACAATCTGAAGCAGGCCGCCAAAACGCTGTCCGTCTACCAGCAATACGGCTTTACTTCCCCGGAGCAGTTAGAAGCCGCCGTTGACACCGCCTATCAGAAAATGCGCCAGACCAGCGGCGAACTGAAAGCACTGGAAACGAAGCTGCAAGGGAAAAAGAAGTTGCAGCGGCAGGTGTTGGCCTACGCCCAGACCAAGGCCGCCCGCGACGGGCTGCGGGCACAGAAATCCGAGAAAGCCCGCGCCGCATACCGGCAGGCCCATGAGAGCGATTTTATCATAGCCGACGCAGCAGCCCGGTATTTCAAGGCGCATGGCATTACCAAGCTGCCCGCCCGGAAAGCGTTGCAGGCCGAGATCGAGCAGCTTATCTCCGAGAAAGACGGCCTGTATAACACCTATCACGAACAGAAACAGCGGTTCAAGGAATTGCAGACCGTCAAGCGGAACATCGACCAGATTTTGCGCCGGGAGGAACTCCACCGCAGAAAGGAGCAGAGCCATGAGCGATAAGTTACCGAGAATGGACTACCGCCAGCACCGGCGGGCGCGGCGGCTGGTGCATGAGTGCTGTAACTACGACGAGGGGAACTGCCTGCTGCTGGACGACGGGGAGCCTTGCGTGTGCGTCCAGAGCATTTCCCTTTCCCTCATGTGCCGCTGGTTCCGTGTGGCTGTCCTGCCCCTTGACGGGGAGCTGGCCGCAGCCCTTTTGTACCGGGGGAGCCGGAAACGGTGTGCGGTCTGCGGCGCGGCATTTGTCCCCAAATCCAACCGTGGGAAATACTGCCCCGACTGCGCCGGACGCATGAAGAAAATCAAAGCCGCCGAGAGAAAGCGGAAACAAAGGCAGAGATGTCACGCTTTAGAGCCTTTCAAACCCGCATAAATCAAGGCTTTTTTCGTGGGTGTCAAAGGGTACGCGATACATTTATCCTTTTCCCCCGGAAACGGCGTTTTAATGCGTGACAATACGCCAAAATCAACCCGAACACAGGGAGGTGATCCTATCGCTGATTATATCAGGGCAGACACGCGGCTGCCCGCCTATCTGCCGTATCCCCGTTTCCTGCTGAAAATGGAGATTTCACAGACCGCCAAGCTGCTGTATTCGCTGCTGTTAGACCGTTCCACCCTCTCCCAGAAAAACAAGTGGCTGGACGACGAGGGCAGGATTTATATTATCTATCCCATCGCGGAGATAGCAGAAATACTGGATAAAGGCAGCACCACCATCAAGGGGGCGCTTAATGAACTGGACACGGCGGGGCTGTTGGAACGGGAACGGGGCGGCTTCTCCGCACCGAACCGGCTTTATGTCAAAGTACCGCCAGTGCCACAGGTACAGTTTTCAGACCAACTGATGGCCGGAAGTCCGCCCCTCATAGAGCCGGAAAACCGTCCTACTGATGGTCAGAAAACCGACCTTATGATGGTCGGAAAACCGTCCCCTAACCAAACTACTATAAACAACCTTACAGAGAGCCAAACAAAGGGAGTGAGTGGGGGGCCGTCCGCGCCCTATGGCCGATATGGAAATATTTTTCTGTCACAGACCGAATACGACGAGTTGCAGGCAGAGTACCCTGACAGGCTGGAACGGTTCATCGAGGAAATGAGCCGCTACCTTGCCGCCAACGGGAAAAGCTACCAGAACTATGCCGCCGCCCTGCGGATATGGGCGGGGAACGACAAAAAGGAAGCCCCTAAAAAGGGCATACCAGACTACTCATGCAAGGAGGGCGAGAGTTTATGAAGAATGAAATCAACGCGGTTTTGGAGAATATGACGACCACCATCCCGGAGCCGGAGGACTACACCGGCGAGGACGGTTTACTGTACTGCGGCAAGTGCCGCAAGCCGAAAGAAGCCTATTTTGCGCCGGATAAGGCCGCTATCTTCGGGCGCGACCGCCACCCGGCAGAGTGCGACTGCCAGAGAACCGCCCGCGAGGAACGGGAAGCCGCCGAAAAGCGGCGCAGACACCTTGACACCGTGGAAGAACTGAAACGCCGGGGCTTTACCGACCCCACCATGCGGGACTGGACTTTCGAGAACGACAACGGCAGGAACCCGCAGACCGGGCTTGCCCGCCGGTATGTGGAGCATTGGGAAGATATGCGGACAGACAATATCGGCTGCCTGTTCTGGGGCGGCGTAGGCACCGGCAAAAGCTACCTTGCAGGCTGTATCGCAAACGCCCTCATGGAGAAAGAAATCCCCGTCCGCATGACGAACTTTGCTCTTATCCTCAATGACCTTGCCGCCAGCTTTGAGGGGCGCAACGAGTACATTTCCCGCCTTTGTCGTTATCCGCTGCTGATCCTTGACGACTTCGGCATGGAACGCGGGACGGAATACGGGCTGGAACAGGTGTTCAATGTGATTGACAGCCGTTACCGCAGCGGCAAGCCGCTGATCGTCACGACCAACCTTACGCTGGACGACCTGCACAACCCGGAGGACACCGCCCATTCCCGGATTTATGACCGCCTGCTTTCCATGTGCGTCCCGGTACGCTTTACCGGCGACAACTTCCGGCAGGAAACCGCCAAGCGGAAAATGGAGAGCATGAAGAAACTGATTACCGACTGAAAGGAGTATTGCCTATGGCAGATAACAAGCAGCACGACACCCGCACCACCCGCCGCCCTGACTGTGTGACGGAAATCCGCATGGGCAATTCCGTCCTTGTCGTGTCCGGCTATTTCAAGAAAGACACCACAACCACAGCCGCCGACAAAATGGCGCGGGTACTGGAAGCGGAAGCCGCTGCTACACAGGAGCCGACTTATCCGGCGTGAACCGGGGCATGGAAAAGCGGCCATGCCAGGGAGCATGACCGCTGGAACGAAAATCGGAAGTGCTTTAGCAATTCTTAATCTCATTCTCTATAAAATAATTTGCAATTTCAAAGGCTTTTATTCTTCTCTTTGCCAATGTGATTTGTGATTTATAACGCTCGGAATTATCCTTTGATTCAAATGTTTTTACTGTTTCTCTTAGCTTGTGCAGAGTTGAATCAATTTGCCTTTTGGCCGCGGTTAATTCATCTATTGTATACTTCATGTTTTCTCCTTTAACTTCTGATTTTTTTGTTAAATCAGAGTATACCACGGAGTTATGAACTTTTCTACTGCAAATATGGGACGACAACCCATACCATAAAAATCGGAAAATTGAAAAGCTGTAAAGAAGCAAATTTAACGCTTTTGCCGCTGTACAGCCCCCGCCGTTCCGTGGTACAATGAAACCACGGAATAGTGGGGCTGGCTGTCGGAAACGGAGGATTTTATGTTAAGACAAGCCACCCAAAACCTCATTACCGCCCTTTATCCGAGATTGTCCCATGAGGACGAATTGCAAGGTGAGAGTAATTCCATATCGAACCAAAAAAGGATACTCGAAACCTTTGCAAAACAGAATGGCTTTACCAACCTGCGCTGGTACACCGACGACGGCTTTTCCGGCGCGAACTTCCAGCGCCCCGGTTTTCAAGCCATGCTTGCAGACATTGAAGCCGGGAAAGTGGGTACGGTCATCGTCAAGGACATGAGCCGGTTAGGGCGAAACTACTTGCAGGTAGGGTTTTACACGGAAATGCTGTTCCCTCAAAAGGGTGTGCGTTTTATCGCTGTCAACGATAATGTGGACAGTGCCAGCGAGGGCATGGACAACGATTTTACCCCGCTGCGAAATCTGTTCAATGAATGGCTGGTGAGAGATACGAGCAAGAAAATCAAGGCAGTGAAAAAGTCAAAAGGCATGAGCGGCAAGCCTGTTACCAGCAAGCCGGTTTACGGCTATGTGATGGACGAGGACGAGAATTTTATTATAGACGAGGAAGCCGCCCCGGTGGTGCAGCAGATTTACCAGCTTTGCCTTGCCGGGAACGGCCCGACCAAGATTGCCCGTATGCTGACGGAGCAGCAAATCCCCACGCCGGGGACGCTGGAATATCAGCGGACAGGCAGCACCCGCCGTTATCACCCAGGCTATGAGTGCAAATGGGCGACCAACACCGTCGTTCATATCCTCGAAAACCGAGAGTACACCGGATGTCTGGTGAACTTCAAAACGGAAAAGCCTTCTTATAAGGTCAAGCACAGCATAGAGAACCCCGTCGAGAAGCAGGCCATTTTCGAGAACCACCATGAGCCGATCATCGACAAGGAAACATGGGAACGGGTGCAGGAGTTACGCAAACAGCGCAAACGCCCGAACCGCTACGATGAAGTGGGGCTGTTCTCCGGGATTTTGTTCTGCGCCGACTGCGGCCATGTGCTGTATCAGCAGCGGTATCAGAACAAAGACCGCAAACAGGACTGCTACATCTGCGGCAGCTACAAGAAGCGCACCCGCAACTGTACGGCGCACTTTATCCGCACCGATCTGTTGACCGCTGGTGTCCTGGCAAATCTCCGGCAAGTGACCGAATACGCAGCCAAGCATGAGAGCCGGTTTGTGAAACTACTTGTCCAGCAGAACGAGATCGGCGGCAAGCGAAAGACCGCCGCAGCCATCAAGCAGCTTGAACAGGCGCAGGAACGCATTTCTGAAATCAGCCGCATTATCAAGCGGCTGTATGAGGACAATGTAAACGGCAAAATCAGCGATGAGCGTTTCATGGAACTGTCGGCTGACTACGAAGCCGAGCAAGCGGAGCTGAAAAAGAGAGCCGCCGCCCTGCAAGCCGAACTGGACAAGTCACAGGCAGCTACCGTCAACGCCGAGAAATTTATGGGCATTGTCCGCAAGCACCTTGCCTTTGAAGAACTGACCCCCACTCTCTTGCGGGAAATGATCGAGAAAATTGTGGTGCATGAGTGCAGCTATGATGAGAACGGCACCCGCAGGCAGGACATTGAGATTTATTACAGCTTTGTCGGCAAGATTGACTTGCCCGAATAACCGCCCGACCTATCCGACACAATGGCCAAGTGTCGGATAGGAACGGCAAAATTTTTTGCACTTCTATTGCTTCTTTATCACACATAAGCAAATACCGCCGGGATATCGCGCGCTTCGGCCGGTTCCTGGCGGAGGGCCGGGCGCTGGACAGGGAGGCGGTGGTGGCCTACAAGCGCTATCTGGTCGGCGAGGGCTATAAGGCGTCCTCCGTCAATTCCATGCTGGCGGCCGTCAACGCCCTGTTGTCCTACCTGGGCCTTCCCGACTGCCGGGTGCGGCTGTTAAAAATTCAGCGTCAGGCGTTTCGGGACCGGTCGCGCGAATTGCAGAAGGCGGACTACCTGCGCCTGCTTGAGACCGCGCGCAGCCGGAAAAAGCCGCGCGCCGAGGCGCTGCTGCAAACCCTGTGCGGCGTCGGGATCCGCGTCAGCGAGCTGCCCTTCATCACGAAGGAGGCGGTGCTGGAGGGCCGGGCGGCCATCCGCTGCAAGGGGAAATGCCGGGTCGTACCCCTGCCCGACCGCCTCCGGCGCATCCTCCTGCGCTACTGCGGGGAGCGGGGGATCACGTCGGGCCCGGTCTTCGTCACCCGCAGCGGCAGGCCCATGCACCGGTCGACCGTCTGGCGCACGGTGAAAAGCCTCAGCGCGGACGCGAAGGTGCAGCCGCGAAAGGTCTATCCCCACAACCTGCGCCACCTGTTCGCCTGCACCTATTACCGGCAGAGCCGGGACATCGCCGGACTGGCGGCCCTTTTGGGCCACGCCAGCACCGAAACCACCCGGATCTACACGGCGACGAACGAGACGGAGTACGCCGGCCTCATCAACCGGCTGGGCCTTGTGCCCTGAGAAAAGGCCCGGGAAACAAAAAAGCAACATAATGCGTATTATGTTGCAAACCGGGCCGAAAAATGGTCATATCAGGCATAAAACAGCTCCGCCGGCTTTGGACGCGCGCCTGTCAGGGGTATTTGGCCTGCACGAAAGCACATCAGCGGCGAGGGACCGTTGACGCGCATTTTCGGCATACTCCCGGGCGGCCCCAAACGGCGAAAAATCCGGGCCGCCTATTGCGAAGATTGCCATTTTGTTGCATAATAAGGGAAGATTATGTAGCCTAAAATAGAGCGAGGTTTTAAAACTGCAACATAATACGCATTATGTTGCAAACCGGGCCGTATTCCGGGGCCGGAGCTTTTCTTTTGCGAAAGGATGGAAGGTCATGAAAGTCAACTACGGCCAATTGGGGACCGAAGCGGAGATCGTCCTGATCCGCTTGAGCCGGGAGGCGGAGGGACAGCCCGCCGGGACGTTGAGCAACGTCTACCTCCCGGAGCCGGTGAGCTTCTACGGGCTCGGGGACCTCTTTTTGGAACTGGACGCGATCTACCGTTATCTCCGGTTTCCATGCGCGGACAGGGATGTCCGCTATTTCAGCAGCCGCCGCCAGCTCCAGGCGAACCGCCAGCCGGTTCCGCTGGACACGCTCCGGTATGAGCGGCGCCGGGAGCTGGAAACCACCATGCAGGAGCCGTACGATTTCGTCGTGCAGGTGATCTACCGGCAGAACGACAGCTGGCAGGGCTTTCTGACGTGGGTGGGCAGGAACGTGCGCGTCTCCTTCACCAGCGCGCTGCAATTGCTGCGGCTTCTTGCGGAGGCGATGGGGTGCGACGGGAAGGTGCAGGTCTTGGACGCCCAGCGGGACGCGGCGCTGGTCGCCGACTGGAGGCTGCAGCAGAATGCGGAGCGCGAGCGGCGCGCCCCGGAACCGGCGCCGTGGGGGGAGGACGCGGACGATTGAGCCGTCCGGGCGCTTCTTTTCCATCGCGCGCGCGAAGGTGCTTCCGGCCCCTGTTTCCGCTGGAAAGTTTCGACAGTTCCCGCGCGGCGGCCAAATGCTGGAAACCCGCTCCCGAATGGGGCTTTGAGGGGATAAAACAGGCTAAATTCGACAAAAAGACGCCGAAAATTTCGGCGTCTTTTTTTTGCTGGAAAAGAAAAGCACTTGCATTTTTTATCTGCGGCAAGTATAATAAAGAGGTAAAAGTGGTGAAAAGTGGTTAAAAGTGGAGGAATCGCCACCCAAGTGGCGGACAAGCCCGGAGGGAGGTGATAAAATGCTCACAGGACAGTACACCCACAGCATCGACGCGAAAGGCCGGGTGAACTTCCCCGCGAAGCTGCGCGAGGAGCTGGGCGAGCGTTTTATCATCACGCGCGGGCTCGACAACTGCCTCTTCGTCTACTCGGTGGACGAGTGGGACCAGCTCGCGGCAAAGCTGCACGAGCTGCCCATCAGCAAATCCGCCCCCCTCAACCGGTTCTTCTTCGCGGGAGCCGCCGAGGCGGAGCCGGACAAGCAGGGCAGGGTGCTCCTGCCGGCGCACCTGCGGGAATACGCGGGGCTCGACCGGGACGTCACGATCGCGGGCGTCTCCAACCGCGCCGAGATCTGGGACAGCGAGCGCTGGGAGAAGCAGAACGAGCAGCTTACGGCCCAGTCCATCGCGACCGCGATGGACGAGCTGGGGTTCTAGGCGATGGCGGAATTTTCACACCGCCCCGTCCTGCTGGACGAGTGCATCGAGGGCCTGGCCATCCGCCCGGACGGCGTCTACGTCGACGGGACGGCGGGCGGCGCGGGGCACTCCTCCGAAATCGCAAAGCGCCTGACCACCGGACGGCTGGTCGCGCTCGACAAGGACCCCGACGCGGTGAAGGCCGCCTCCGAACGGCTCGCGCCCTATCCCTGCGCCGTCGTCGTGCAGAGCGATTTTTCCCAGATGAACGGCGTGCTCGACCGGCTGGGGATCGACGGGGTGGACGGCATCCTGCTCGACCTGGGGGTCTCCTCCCACCAGCTCGACACCCCCGAGCGGGGCTTTTCCTACATGCGCGACGCGCCGCTCGACATGCGCATGTCCCAGTCGGGGCTGAGCGCCTACGACGTGATCAACGGCTATGACTTCAAGGAACTGTGCCGGGTGTTCCGCGATTACGGCGAGGAGAAATTCGCGCCGATGATCGCTAAACATATTTTGCAAACCAGAACGCAGCGCCCCATTGCCACTACCGGAGAACTGGCAACACTGATTAGCGCGTCGATCCCCGCAAGGGCGAGACGCGAGGGCGGGCATCCTGCAAAGCGCGTCTTTCAAGCGGTCCGAATTGAGGTAAACGGGGAACTCTCCAGCCTGTCTGTTTTTCTCGGCGAAACGTTTGAAAGACTCCGCTCCGGCGGGCGCATGGCAATCATCACCTTCCATTCGTTGGAAGACCGCATGGTCAAACAGCGGTATGCGGCGCTTTGCAGGGGCTGCACCTGTCCGCCGGACTTTCCGGTGTGCGTGTGCGGCAACCGGCCCAAAGGGAAACTCGTGAACAAAAAACCCATCGAGGCGGGGGAAACGGAGCTCGCGGCCAACAGCCGCAGCAAGAGCGCCAAGCTGCGCATCATTGAGAAACTATAGAAGGAGGGAAGGCGCCATGCAGACGCGATACGCCGGAAACGGCAGCGTTGCCTACGATCTGGACCGGTTCCAGCCAAAGCCGCGGATGCGGGTGAAAAGGCCGACCCTGGTCGTGGCGAACCCCGGCGTCAAGGCGCGTGCGCGCCGCCGGACGGCCGCCGTGCTGGGCATTGTGGCGGCGGCCGCCGTGGTCGTGGGGATCGTGGTCACGATGCTTTACAGCCGCGCGGTGCTCACCGAGCTGAGCCAGCAGATCGCCCATCAGACCTCGCTGCTCGAAAAGGAGCAGAGCGAATACACCCGCCTGACGGCGGAACTGGACGCCAAAATTTCTCTGCGCAACGTCGAGGACTATGCCACGCAGACGCTCGGCATGTTCCCGGTGGACAAAAGCCAGGTCACCTACGTGGACCTGAGCGAGGGGGAAAAGATCGAACTGACAAGCGAATCGCCCAAGCAGTCGCTGTTCGACAAGGTCGAGCTGGCGATCATCAACGTCAAGGAACGGCTTGGCGAGGACTAAAACGGATGGCGCATCCATAAATATAGAGTGGCACGAAAAGCAAGAAGGATTGAGGGAGGGACCGCGTACCCGTCCGTACTTCTTGCTTTCCTCGCATTTTGCGCCCTTTTCGACGGCAATCCCGCCGGTTCGCGGGGCTGCGCGCCCGTAACTTTTGCAAAGGACTGGTATATTAAGATGGCAAAGCCTCCAACCTATCATATGAGAAGCCGGATGATCGTCGTACTGGTGGCGATGATCGTCTTCGGCTTCTGCGTCGTTCTGCACCAGCTCTTCAAGCTGCAGGTCGTCGAGGGCGAGGCCCTCCAGGCGCGCGCGCTCCAGCAGCAGCTGCGCAGCGAGCGCATCGGGGCCAAGCGCGGCACGATTTACGACACCAACGGCAACCCGCTCGCCAAGAGCGCGACCGTCTGGTCGGTGTGCGTCGCGCCTGGGCTGATCGACACCCCCGAAAAGGAGTCGGACGTCACCGCGGCGCTCGAGAAGTTTCTCGAGCTCGACAAGGAGTCGATCCAGAAGAAGCTCGCGCTCAAGGGCACCCTCTACCAGGTGGTCAAGACCAAGGTGGAGAAGCCGCAGGCGGATGAGCTGATGACCTTTGTCAGCGAGAACGGCCTCACGGGGCTCATCTTCCTCGAGCAGGACACCCGCCGCTACTACCCCTACGGAAACTTCGCTTCGGCGGTGCTCGGCTTTGCCAACGACGACAACCACGGCGCCTACGGGCTGGAGAGCTACTACGAAAAGGTGCTCGCCGGCACGCCGGGGCGCGTGGTCTCGATGAAGAACAGCCGCGGCGTCGACATGGACCTGCAATATTCGCAGGAGTACGCCGCCAAGGACGGGGACTCCCTCGTGCTGACGATCGACGAGACGATCCAGCACTTCCTCGAAAAGAACCTCGAGATCGCGCTGCCCGAGCACAAGGTGCGCAACCGGGTGACGGGCGTCGTCATGGACGTGAAGACGGGCGCGGTGCTCGCGATGGCCTCCAAGCCCGACTTCGACCCCAACAACCCCTACGAGATCCTCGACGACAAAAAGCGCGAGGAGCTCGAAAACCTCAAGACGGTCGCCACCAAGGAGCAGTACGACCAGGCGCTGCGGGAGGCGTGGTACGCCCAGTGGCGCAACTACGCGATCTCCGACCCCTATGAGCCGGGCTCGGTCTTCAAGATCATCACCGCCTCGGGCGCGCTGGAATGCGGCGCGGTCACCCGGCAGTCGACCTTCTACTGCTCGGGCGCCACGACGGTCAACGGCACCCCCTACCACTGCTGGGTCTGGGCGAGCCGCGGCGAGGGCCACGGCCAGCAGGACCTCGAGCACGCGATCATGAACTCCTGCAACCCGGCGTTCATCGATATCGGCCAGCGCATGGGCGCGCAGAACTTCGCCGAATACTTCTCCAACTTCGGCCTCACCGAGAAGACGGGCATCGACCTGCCCGGCGAGGCGACGAGCATCTACCACGCGCGCTACACCATCAACGACCTCGCCTCCAGCTCCTTCGGCCAGACCTTCAAGGTCACGCCGATCCAGCTGATTACCGCCGCGAGCGCGGCGGTCAACGGCGGCAAGCTGATGCAGCCCTACATCGTCAAGCAGATCGTCGACGCGGAGGGCAACGTCATCTCCAACACCGAACCGGTCGTCAAGCGGCAGGTCGTCTCGGAGGACATCTCCCAGGAGATGCGCCTCATGCTCGAGCAGGTCGTCGCCAACGGCTCCGGCCGCCAGGCGCAGATCCCCGGCTACCGCGTGGGCGGCAAGACGGGCACCTCCGAGCAGCTTGACAGCCCCAAGCTCAAGTCGGAGGGCCGCACCCCGAACACCCTCTCCTTCTTCGGCTTCGCGCCGGTGGAGGACCCGCAGGTGGCCTGCCTCGTGCTGATCGACGACCCGGACATCTACAACGCCTACGGTTCCACCGTCGCGGCGCCGATCGTCGGCGCGGTGCTGGCGGACACCCTGCCCTACATGGGCATCGAGCCGCAGTACACCGAGGAGGAGCTCGCGAACGTCGCCACCAAGGCGGAATACCTCATCAACCTCGACCTGCACGACGCCCAGTACAAATGCCGCGTCAGCGGGCTGAAATACCGCGTCGTCGGAAACGGCACCAAGGTGCTCCGCCAGATCCCCGAGGTGGGCGAGACGATCCCCGAGGGCGGCACCATCGTCCTCTACACCGAGGAGGAGGGCGCGGGCGACCTCATCCCGGTGCCCGACGTGGTCGGCAAGACGGTCGAGGAGGCCAACCGTTCGATCGTGGGCGCGGGGCTCAACATCTCGATTTCGGGCGAGCAGATCGAGGGTACCCACCAGGTGGTGTCCTCCCAGACGCCCGCCGCGGGCGAGCAGGTGGAGGCCGGGACGGTCGTCACCATTCAGTGCGTTGAAAGCACCGCTCCCGTCACCGAATGACGGCCGGCATCTTTTCCTGAAAGGGGTCCACAACATGCTGCTTTCCAAGCTGCTCGAGGGAGTCGAATACGAGGGCTCCGTCAAGGACTGTGAAATAAAGGGCGTCACCTCCGATTCGCGTCAGGTGGAGCCGGGGATGCTCTTCGTGTGCATCCGCGGGACCCGCGCCGACGGGCACGGCTACGCGAAGGGCGCGGTCGAGGCGGGCGCGGCGGCGGTCGTGTGCGAGCGGGACCTGGGGCTTCAAAACCAGATCCTCTGCGCGGACACCCATCTCGCCTACGGCCTGCTCTGCGGCAACTGGTACGGCAACCCCGCGCGGCGGCTGCGCCTCATCGGCGTGACGGGCACCAACGGCAAGACGACGGTCACCTGCATGGTCAAGCACATTCTGGAAACCACGGGCGCCCGCGTGGGGCTCATCGGCACCATCCACAACGAGATCGACGACATCGTCCTGCCCGCCAAGCACACCACCCCCGACGCGCTCGCGCTGCACGGGATGCTTTCGCGCATGGCGGACGCGGGGTGCCGGTACGTCGTGATGGAGTGCTCCTCCCACGCGCTCGACCAGCAGCGGCTGGCGGGGCTCCGCTTCGAGGCGGCGGCCTTCACCAACCTGACGCAGGACCACCTCGACTACCACCACGACATGGAAAACTACTACCACGCCAAAAAGAAGCTCTTTTCGATGTGCGGCACCGCCGTCGTCAACGTCGACGACGCCTACGGCCAGCGGCTCGCGGAGGAGATTACCTGTCCGAAGATCACCTTCTCCACCCAGTCGGACGAGGCGGACTACACCGCCAAGGACATCCGCCCCGCGCCCGATTCCAGCCGATTCATGCTGGTGGGGAAGGGGCAGATCGCGCGGGTGCGCCTGCCAATCCCGGGGGATTTCTCGGTCGCCAACGCGATGACCGCCGCGTGCAGCTGCATCGCGGCCGGGCTCACGGTGGAGGAGGCGGCCGCGGGGCTGTGCAGCTGCAAGGGCGTGGTCGGGCGCATCGAGGTGCTCCCGACCGGCACCCCCTACACCGTCATCCGCGACTATGCCCACAGCCCCGACGGGCTCGAAAAGATCATCACGACGATGCAGAAGTTCGCCGTGGGGCGGGTCGTGACCCTCTTCGGCTGCGCGGGCAACCGCGACCGGACCAAGCGCAAAAAGATGGCGGAGATCGTGGCGCGCCTCTCCGACTTTGTCATCCTCACGTCGGATAACCCGCGCGACGAGGACGAACTGCAGATCATCGAGGACGCGAAGCCCGGCCTGCTCGAGCACCCAGACACCCCGTATGAAATCATCCCCGACCGCTACGCGGCGATCGAGTGGGCGCTCGACCACGCACAGCCGGACGACGTGCTGATCTTGGCGGGCAAGGGCCACGAGGACTACCAGGTGCTGAAGGGGGAGACGATCTGCTTCGACGAAAAACAGATTGTGCTGGATCTGCTGGCAAGACGAAAGGGGTGACGCAATGGAACGCATGACGATCGATGAGATCGCGCGGGCGGTCGGCTGTCCCGGGAGCTATCCCGGCGCGGTCGACGTGATCTCGACCGACTCCCGGAGCCTGCCGGAGGGCTGCCTCTTCGTGGCGCTCGAGGGGGAGCGGTTCGACGGGCACGACTTCATCCCCGCCGCCCTGCGTTCGGGCGCCGCGGCGGCAGTCGCGCACGAGCGGCGCGACTACGGCCCCGGCACCGTGCTCTACGTGAAGAACACCCAGCGCGCGCTGATGGAGATCGCGAAGGCCTACCGCGCCAAATTCCCCATCCGCTGCGTGGGGGTCACCGGAAGCGTCGGCAAGACGACCACCAAGGAGATGATCGCCGACGTGCTCTCCTGCGCCTACCGGACCCTCAAGACGGAGGGCAACCTCAATAACGAGATCGGGCTCCCCAAGACCCTCTTCCGCCTCGACCGCACGACCGAGGCGGCCGTCGTCGAGATGGGGATGCAGGGGCTCGGGGAGATCGCGGCGCTGGCCGGCGTGGCAAGGCCGGACGTCGGCGTCATCACGAATATCGGCGTGAGCCATCTGGAGCGGCTCGGCTCCCGCGAAAACATCCTGAAAGCCAAGCTGGAGCTGGCCGACGCGCTGCCCGACGGCGCGCCGCTCCTCCTCTGCGGGGACAACGACCTGCTATCGCGGGTGCGGATCCCCCGCCTCGACGTGCGCTTCTACGGCATTGAAAACCCCGCCTGCGGCCTGCGGGCGAAGGACCTCCGCGAGGGGGAGGGGGAGACCTCCTTCCTCCTCTGCGGCGAATTCGGCGAGCTGCCGGTGACGATCCCCTGCGCGGGGCGGCACAACGTCCTGAACGCACTCGCGGCCTTTTCCGCCGGGCTGGCGCTGGATATCCCGCCCGAAAAATGCGCGGCGGCGCTGCGCGAATACATGCCCTCCGGCATGCGCCAGAAGGTGGTGCACTGGCGGGGGATTACGGTGGTGGAGGACTGCTACAACGCCTCCCCCGACTCGATGCGGGCCGCGCTCGAGACGCTGGCGGGCCATCCCTGCACGGGCAGGCGGATCGCGGTGCTCGGCGGGATGCTCGAGCTGGGCGCGATCTCGGAGCGGGCGCACCGGGAAATCGGGGCGTTCGCCGCAGAAAAGGGGATCGACCTGCTGCTTGCATACGGCGGCGATGCGTGCTATTATCGACAGGGCGCGTCGGAGGGGGGCATCCCCGCCGAGCTCTTCGACGATAAGGAGGAGCTGCTCGCGCGCCTGCGGGAGGAGATCCGCCCGGGCGACGCCGTATGGGTCAAGGGAAGCCGCGGCATGCGCATGGAGGAGATCCTCGAAGGACTGTATAAGGGAGAAGTTGTGAATGAATAGCGGCATGATCCTCATCCTGATCACGCTGGTCGCGTTTGCCGTCACGGCCCTGCTGGGGTTCGTGATGATCCCCTTCCTGCACAAGCTCAAGTTCGGCCAGACGATCCTCGACATCGGCCCCGCCTGGCACAAGAAGAAGCAGGGCACCCCCACCATGGGCGGCGTCATGTTCATCATCGGCATCACGGCGGCGGTCGTGATCGGGGTCTCGACCCTCTGGCTTTCGCCCGCGGCGCAGGGATATCTTGGCGACCCGCGGGGTAATATAAAGCTGTTTGCGGGGGTCGCGATGGCGCTCGCGTTCGGCGCGGTGGGTTTTCTGGACGACTACATCAAGGTGGTCAAGCACCGCAACCTCGGGCTGACGGCGCGCCAGAAATACCTGATGCAGCTGGTCATCGGGGTCTTCTACCTCGTGATGCTCTACATCGCGGGGGACCGCTCGACGGCGGTCGCGGTGCCCTTTTTGGGCACGCTGGAGCTCGGGCCCTTCTACTACCTGCTGGCGATGATCATCATCACCGGCTTCGTCAACGCCGTCAACCTCACCGACGGCCTCGACGGGCTTTCCTCGTCGGTCACCTTCGTCTATGCGGTGGTCTTCCTCGTCATCGCGGGGATTCTCCAGTTCGGCCAGGCGAGCGTGATCGCCGCCGCTCTCGCGGGCGGCACGCTCGGCTTCCTCGTCTGGAACTTCTATCCCGCCAAGGTCTTCATGGGGGACACCGGTTCCCTCTTTTTGGGCGGCCTGGTGGTGGCGCTCGCCTTCCAGGTGGGGATGCCGCTGCTGCTCGTCTTCGCGGGGGTCGTCTTCTGGTGCGAGGCCTTTTCGGTCATCATCCAGGTCTGCTACTTTAAAGCCACCCACGGCAAACGGCTCTTCAAGATGAGCCCCATCCACCACCACTTCGAGATGTGCGGATGGAGCGAGGTGAAGATCGTCTCGGTCTTCGCCCTCGTGGGACTCCTCGGCGGCGCGCTGGCCGTCTGGTCGGTGCTCCTGCTGTGACGCGGGGCCCCGGCCGAAATCAATCCAACGGAAAAGAGGTGCTTGCCGATGGAAGCGGCACGGCCTGCGGGGAAAACCCGTAAAAAACGCATCCGGGCAGAGAAGGGCGGCATCGACCTGACCTTCATGTTCCTTGTGCTGATTCTGCTTGCGATCGGGCTGATCATGCTCTTTTCGGCGAGCTACGCGTCCGCCTACTACGAGACGGGCAACAGTTTCTATTACATTTCCCGCCAGCTGCTCTTCGCGATCGTCGGCATCATCGGGATGTTCGTCGTCGCCAACATCGACTACCACATCCTGCACCGGTTTGCCTTCCTCATCTACATCGGCACCGTCTTCCTGCTCATCCTCGTGCTCTTTGTCCATACCCGCGAGGACGCGCGCCGGTGGATCCCGCTCGGGTTTACGACCTTCCAGCCGTCCGAGCTCGCGAAGTTCGCCGTCGTGCTGATCTTCGCGCACCTCATCTCCACCAACTACGACAGGATGAAGGACCCCAAATACGGCGTCTGGCCGTTTTTGGCGCTGATGGGCATCGTGGTCCTGCTCATGCTGCTCGAACCGCACCTGTCCGGCACCATCCTCATCCTGTCGATCGGCATCATCATGATGTTCGTGGGCGGCACCGACCTGAAATGGTTCATGATCGGCGGCCTGCTGCTGGCGGCGGCGGTCGTCGTCATCGTCCTGATACCGGGCGTCATCCCCTACGCGATGAGCCGCATCCAGCACTGGCGCGACCCGTGGATCGACCCGCAGGGCAAGGGCTTCCAGACGATCCAGTCGCTCTACGCGATCGGCTCGGGCGGGCTCATGGGCGTCGGGATCGGCAACTCCCGCCAGAAGCACCTCTATCTGCCCGAGCCGCAGAACGACTTCATCTTCTCGGTCGTGTGCGAGGAGCTCGGCTTCATCGGCGCGACGCTCATCATCCTCGTCTTCGTGCTGCTCATCTGGCGCGGCTATGTCATCGCGATGCGCTGCCGCGACCGGTTCGGCTCGATGCTCGCCATCGGCCTCACGACGCAGGTGGGCGTGCAGACGATTTTAAACATCGCCGTCGTCAGCAACACGATCCCCAACACGGGCATCAGCCTGCCCTTCTTCTCATCGGGAGGTACGGCGCTCGTCATGCTCCTGGCGGAGATGGGGGTCATCCTGTCCGTCTCCCGGCAGACCAACCTCGAGAAGGAGTAGCGGCGGCCTGCCCGGCCTTTGGCCGGAGCGGCTTCGCCGACGACCGCTCAAAGGGGGCCCCGCCCCCTTTGGATCCCCCGCGAGGTGTCGCCTTGCGACCCGGCCCTGCGGGCCGGAACCTTAAGAGGAGCCTTCGGCGGAGGAATCATGGCGGCCTGCCCGGCCTTTGGCCGGAGCGGCTTCGCCGACGGCCGATCTCCGGCCCAAAAGCCGCCTGCGGCGGTTGGCCTCCGAAACGCGGCCTGCGGGCCGCAGTCAAAGGGGGCGGCACGCGCCACTTGTCCCTTCGGGACAAATGGCGTCCCCATTCGGGCTGTCGCTTCGCGACCCCTTTGGATCCCCCGCGGGGTGTCGCCTTGCGACCCGGCCTAGCGGGCCGGATCCTTAAGAGGAGCCTTCGGCGGAGGAGTCATGGCGGCCTGCGAGCCGTTCAAAGGGACGGGATATGGGATGATTGGGAGGGCTCTGACAACATGAGAATTCTGTTTGCATGCGGCGGGACGGCGGGTCACATCAACCCCGCGATCGCCGTGGCCAACTTCATCAAGGCCCGCCATCCCGAGGCGGAGATCCTCTTTGCGGGCAACCCCAAGGGGATGGAGGCGCGCCTCGTCCCGAAGGCGGGCTTCGCCTTCGCGCCGATCGAGATCATGGGCTTCCAGAGGAAGCTCACCTGGTTCAACGTCAGGTACAACTTCCGCTCGGTGGGCTGCCTCATGCTCTCGTGGGGCCGCGCGAAAAAGCTCATCCGCGATTTTGTCCCCGACATGATCGTCGGCACGGGCGGCTATGTGAGCGGGCCGATCCTGCGGGAAGGGGCCAAGCTGGGGGTGAAGACGGTCACCCACGAGTCGAACGCCTTTCCCGGCGTGACGACCAAGGTGCTCGCGCGCACGGCGGATAAGGTGCTGATTTCGGTCGAGGAGGCCAAACGATACCTGCCGCGGGGCAGGGAATACATCGTGACCGGCAACCCGGTGCGGGAGGAGATTCTCTTTGCCGACCGGGAGAAGGCGCGCAAAAAGTTCGGCGTGGGGGACCGGGTGTGCATCGTCTCCTTCGGCGGAAGCCTCGGCGCCCGCCGGTTGAACGAGGCGGTCGCGGGGCTGATGGCGTGGGAGCAGAGGCGCGGCGGCGTCTTCCACATTCACGCGACCGGCTCGATCGAAAAGGACCGCTTCCCGCAGATGCTGGCCGCCGCCGGGGTGGACCCCCGCGCCCCCGGCCTCGACATCCGCACCTATATCGACGACATGCCCGACTGCCTCGCGGCGGCGGACCTCGTCATCTCCCGTTCGGGCGCGATGACCCTCTCCGAATTGGAGGCGAGCGGCACCGCGTCGGTGCTCATTCCCTCGCCGAACGTCGCGGAGAACCACCAGTACCACAACGCGATGGTGCTGGCGGAGCACGACGCGGCGGTGGTCATCGAGGAAAAGGACCTGACCCCCGAGCGGTTGAGCGGCCGGGTGGAGGAGCTCTGCCGGGACCCGCAGACCCTGCGGCGGCTGGGCCGCAACGCCCAGGCGATGGCGATCATCGACGCGAACGAACGCATCTATTCGGAAATCATGGCGCTTTACAAGGCGTAATTTTCGCCGGGGACGCGAAAGCGTCCCCTTTTACACGTATTTGCCCTTTCACCCGGCGGGACCATGCGGCATAGTATGGTTTTGCAAGGGCTTCCCGTACCCTTGCGAAAAGCGAAAGGGTGCGTGAAGATGCCGAAACTGCTAATTGAAGGTGAAAAAAGGCTGGAGGGTCGGTTGCGGGTCCACGGGGCGAAAAATTCCGTGTTGCCGATTTTGGCGGCGACATTGCTGTCGGGAGACTGTGTGATACATAACTGCCCCCGCCTGACGGATGTCGACGCCGCCTGCAACATCCTCCAGCATCTTGGTTCCGAAACGCGGCGCGAAGGGGACAGCATCCTCGTCGGGGCCGCCGATTCCTGTTGCTGCTGCATCCCAGACGAGCTGATGCGCCGGATGCGCTCGTCGATCGTCTTTCTCGGAGCGATCGTGGCCAAATGCGGCCACGCGCGCATTTCGCTTCCCGGCGGGTGCGAGCTCGGGCCCCGCCCCATCGATCTGCATCTGGCCGCGCTCGAAAAGCTCGGCGTCACGATCGAGGAGGACCACGGCTACCTCAACTGCACGGTGAAGGACCGCCTGCGGGGCGCGAGCATTCCGCTGCCCTTCCCCAGCGTGGGCGCGACCGAAAACATCATGATCGCGGCCTCCCTCGCCGAGGGGGAGACGGTCATCAAAAACGCGGCGCGCGAGCCGGAGATCTCCGATTTGGCGGCCTTCCTCAACGCCTGCGGCGCCAGGGTGCGCACCACGCCGGACGGCGACCTGCACATCACCGGCGTCAAGTCCCTGCACCCCGCCGAGCACAGCGTCATCCCCGACCGGATCGCGGCGGCGACCTACCTGTCCGCGGCGGCCGTCACGGGGGGAGACGTGACGCTTGACGGCGTTTGCACCGAACACCTGGCGGCGGTGCTGCCCTATTTCGAGGAGATGGGCTGCCGGCTGAAAACCGCGCCGGAGGAGATCCGCCTGACCGCCGCGCGCCCGCTGCGCGCGATGAGCATGGTGCGCACGATGCCCTATCCGGGCTTCCCGACCGACGCGCAGTCCCCGCTGATGGCGGCGGCGTGCGTGGCGCAGGGGAGCAGCATCTTTGTGGAGAACATCTTCGAGAGCCGCTACAAGCATGTGCCCGAGCTCATCCGCATGGGCGCGGACATCAAGGTGGAGGGGCGCGTGGCGCTCGTCCACGGGGTGAAGGAGCTGCACAGCGCGACGGTGCACTGCACCGACCTGCGGGGCGGCGCGGCCATCGCGGTGGCGGCGCTGGCGGCCGCGGGGGAGACGGAGCTGTTGGACATCGGCCACATCGACCGCGGATATGAGAACTTCGAGGAGAACCTGCGCGGGATCGGCGCGGCGATCCGCAGGGTCCCCTGACGGGTGGGAAAATTTGCCCCGCCGCCGCGATTGCGCGAAACGCCTCCCGCGTGGTATAATAAGCACGTTTCCAGGCACCGCCGCCCGCGCCCGCAGGGGCGGGCACGCGGCTTTCCCTGCCGCGGCCGCATCCCGGCCGTGCGGCGGCCGCGCGGCCAAATCCGACGGCCGGCCCCTTTTGGGGCGGCCGCGGGAAGTGAAAATCAGGTCCCGCGCGGCGGTTCGACAGGATTTGCAGGCATCCGCGGCGGATACGCGGTATACTGGTATCCGGCCTGCCGGGGACTATGATACACGGAGGACGTCATGAAGCAGAAGCTCCTTTCATTCGGCGGCAGAACGCCCCGCGCGCCCGACCGGGCGCAGGCGGCGGCAGCCGCGGGCGCGCGCCGGCGCAGGAAGCGCACCGGCCGCCAGACGCTCTACTATCTGCTGATCCTGCTTGTCGCGGCGGCGGTCGTGGCCGTACTGTCGCTGACCGTCTTCTTCCGGATCGAAAAGCTCGAGGTCGCCGGCGTCACCAAGTACGCCGCGGAGGAGATCATCGAGGCCAGCGGCGTCAAGGTGGGGGACAACCTCTTCCGGGTGAACGCGCGCAGGGTGGAAAAGAAGCTCACCCAGCAGTTCCCCTATGTCGAGGGGGTGGCCCTCAGGCGGACGCTGCCCGCGACCCTCACCCTTGAGATCGCGCAGGCAAAGCCGCTCGGCGCGGTATCCACGGCGGCGGGCTACGTGGTCATCGGCAAGACGGGCCGTGTGCTGGAGATCGGCGCGGCGTCGGTGCCGCAGGACGTGATGACGGTCACGGGCATGTACCTCTACGACCCCAAGGTGGGCCAAAAGCTGGGCGAGGGCTACACCAAGGAGGAGACGGACGAGGCGGATAAGGAGGCGTACGGCTTCCTGCTGCTCTCCCGGCTGATGGACGCGGTCGAGGAGACCGATTTCGGCAAGGTCTCCCTCGTGGACTTCTCCAACCAGCTCGACATGATGCTCGTCTACGACAACCGCCTGCTGATCGACCTGGGCGGCGGCACCGAGCTGCCCTACAAGCTGCGCTTCGCGAAGAAGGTGATCGAGGACGAGCTGTCCGACACCTTCGAGGGCAGGCTGGACGTGTCGCTCGCGCCCACCACGAACGAGATCTACTCCTGGCCGGGGGACATCCGGCAGGAGCTGGAAAAACGGCGGCTCACCGCCGCCGCGCAGGCCGGGGAGGGGGACAAAAAGCCCACCGTCCATTCGGACAACCCCGACCTCGCGGTCATCCCGGGCACCGCGCCCTCGAGCGGCGCGGAGGCGGCGGGCTCCTCCTCGGAGGAGGCGGCGTCCTCGGCCTCGCCGCAGGACGACCTCTTTGCGACGATCCCGGGCACGGCCCCCTCGTCCGCGCCGGAGGAGTCCTCCGCGGCGCCGTCGGAAGCCGCTCCGGAAAGCTCCCCGCCGGCCTCTCCGGCGGCGTGAGGGAAATATTACATTTTGCCTTGCCGGGCGCGTTTGCTATTGATTTATCAGGCTGAATCTGATAAGATAATATTTAATAGTATATCGAATTGCGCGTTTGGATGATAAGGGACTTGCAGGATTCCATTTTATAGAATTGCACAGGGGGAACCGCGATGTTAATGAACTTCGACATGGCCAGTGACAGTGAGAACGTTGTCTCGATCAAGGTGGTCGGGGTCGGCGGCGGCGGCGGAAACGCCATCAACCGCATGGTGCAGTCGGGGATGAAGAGTGTGGAATTCATCTCGATCAATACCGATAACCAGGCGCTTCTGCGCTCGCATGCTACATACAAGCTGCACATCGGGGACAAGCTCACCCGCGGCAAGGGCGCGGGCGGCAACCCCGAAAAGGGCCAGCGGGCCGCCGAGGAGAGCCGCGACGAGATCGCCTCGGCGCTCAAGGGCACCGATATGGTCTTCATCACCGCAGGCATGGGCGGCGGCACCGGGACGGGCGGCGCGCCCGTCGTGGCGGAGGTCGCCCACGAGATGGGAATCCTCACCGTGGGCATCGTCACCAAGCCCTTCAACTTTGAGGGAAAGCACCGCATGGAGCAGGCGGAGATGGGCGTCACCGCGCTGCGCGAGCATGTGGACGCGCTGCTGGTCATCCCCAACGAGCGCCTCAAGCTGATCTCGGAGGAGAAGATCACCCTCCAGAACGCCTTCTCCGCGGCGGACGACGTGCTCAAGCAGGGCGTCCAGTCGATCTCCGACCTTGTGAACATCCCCGGCGTGGTCAACCTCGACTTCGCCGACGTGACCGCGATTATGAAGGACGCGGGCTACGCCCACATGGGCGTGGGCAGCGCCTCGGGCAAGGACAAGGCCCGCGCGGCCGCCGAAGCGGCGATCTCCTCCCCGCTCCTTGAAACCTCGATCAACGGCGCGAAGGGCGTGATCGTCAACATCACCGCCTCCCCCGACATCGACCTGGACGACATCGACGTCGCCTCCTCGATGATCCACGAGGCCGCGCATCCCGACGTCAACCTCATCTGGGGCGCGACGTTCGACGATTCGCTGCAGGATGAGATGAAGGTCACGGTGATCGCCACCGGCTTCGACAGCGACCGCAACTTCACCCTCCCCAACTACAGCTTCAGCAAAAAGCCCGACGGCAAGGCGGAGCCCGGCGCTCCCGCGACCGAGGCCGGCGGGGACGACGACGATAATTTCTTCGACATTCTGTCAATATTCAATAACAAGAAGAACTGATCTGTAACAGGGAGTATTGCCGGATTGGCAATACTCCCTTTTTTCTCTGCAAAGAACCTGTAAAATGTCACGGGGGGACGCAATATGAACGACAACACGAACCCGATTCTCTACCAGAACCGCGAACTTAGCTGGCTGAAGTTCAACCTGCGCGTGCTCGAACAGGCGTGCGACGGGTCGATCCCGCTGCTCGAGCGGCTGAAGTTCCTCTCGATCTTCGGCAGCAACCTCGACGAGTTCTTCATGATCCGGGTGGGCACTCTGACCGACGCGTCGCTGCTCGATCCGGACGCGATCGACAACAAGTCCCTCATGAGCCCCGCCGAACAACTCGAGGCGATCTTCGCGGACACCCGCGCGCTGATCGAAAAGAAGGACGCCGCCTACAAACGCCTCTCGGCGGATATGGCGGGGGAGGGGATCGAGCATCTCGATCTCTCGATGCTCACCGAGGAGCAGACCGTCTTTCTGGAGAACTACTTCCGCGGCGAGATCCTGCCGATGCTCTCCCCGCAGATCATTGACAAGCACCATCCCTTCCCCTTCCTGCGCAACAAGGAGACCTACATCTGCACCCAGCTCAAAACCAAGGGGGAGTTCGTCAAGCTGGCGATCATCCCCGTGTCCACCGGGTTCGACCGGATCGTCTACCTGCCGTTCGACAAGAACAAGTTCGTGCTGCTCGAGGAGCTCGTGCTGCGCTACTGCGAGCACATCTTCCAGGGCTATGTCGTCGTGGCCAAGACGATCTTCCGCGTCACCCGCAACGCCGACATCAACGTCGACGAGGCGATGTACGACCACGACATGGACTACCGCAGCGTCATGGAGGAGATGGTCAAGAACCGCCGCAAGCTGATGCCGGTGCGCGTCGAGTTCCAGGGGGAGGCGAGCGAGGCGATCATCGACCAGCTCTGCAAAAAGCTCGAGCTGACCCGCGACCGCGTCTTCTTCAACCTCTCTCCGCTCGACATGGGCTTCGGCTTCACCCTCTGCTCCAAGATGGAGCGCCGCGGGCTTCCGGGGCTCTTCTACCCGCCGCTCACGCCGCAGGATTCCTCCCTGGTCACGCCCGGCAGGCCGATGATCCCCCAGATCGAGGACCACGACATCCTGCTCTCCTATCCGTTCGAGAGCATGAAGCCGTTCATCTCCCTGCTGCTCGAGGCGGCGGACGACCCGACCGTGCTGTCGATCAAGATGACCCTCTACCGGGTCGCGCGGGAGAGCCAGATCGTCTCGGCGCTCATCAAGGCGGCGGAGAACGGCAAGGAGGTCCACGTCGTCGTCGAGCTGCGCGCGCGGTTCGACGAGGAGAACAACATCATCTGGTCCAAGCGGCTCGAGGAGGCGGGGGTCAACGTCGTCTACGGGCTGGGCGAATACAAGGTCCACTCCAAGCTGCTGGTCATCACCCGCCGGGTGGAGGAAAAGATCTGCTTCATCACCCAGATCGGCACCGGCAACTACAACGAGAGCACCGCGCGGCTCTATACCGACCTCTGCCTGATGACCGCCGACCGTGAGTTCGGCGAGGACGGCACCCGCATCTTCAACGGCATCCTGACCGGCAACCCGGTGGGGGACACCAAATACCTCGTGGCCGCGCCCGTCTCGATGAAGCCGATGGTGCTGCGGTTCATCGAGCAGGAGATCATCGCCGCGCGGGAGGGCCGCCCGGCCGCGATCACCGTCAAGATCAACTCCCTCACCGACAAGGACGTGATCGACAAGCTGATCGAGGCGTCGATGGCGGGGGTCAAAATCCGCATGATCATCCGCGGCATCTGTTGCCTGCGGGTGGGGGTGCCGGGCCATACCGACAACATCGAGGTCGTCAGCATCGTCGGGCGGTTCCTCGAGCATTCGCGCATCTACGTGTTCGGCACGCCCGAGCGCAGCCGGATGTACATCTCCTCCGCCGATTTCATGACGCGCAACATGGAGCGCCGGGTGGAGGTCGCGGCCCCCATCCGGGACGAGAAGCTCAAGGCGCGGATCATGAACCTGCTCGACCTCGAGTTCTCCGACAACGTCAAGGCCAAGCGGCTGCTCTCCGACGGGGAATACGAGCCGGTCAAGAACGACAAGCCCCCGATCGACAGCCAGATCGACCTCTTCAAGCTCGCCTACATGCGCGCGGAGGAGTCGGCGCGGGTGCGCGCCTCCCGCCCGGTACAGCCGGTGATGCGCCCGGCGCAGCCGCAGGCGGCGCCCGTGGCCCCGGCGGCCCCCAGGCGCGGGCTGTGGGATAGGATCCGCGCCCTGTTCCACAAATGACGGGAGGAAACGCCATGTCCGAATTTATCATACGCCCCTGCAGGCCGTCCGACGCGGAGGGCATCCACGCGCTGCGCGTCATGGAGGGCGTGCGCGAAAACATCCTCGCCCTTCCCTCCGAGCGGCTCGGGTTCTGCGAGGCATACTTAAACGGCCTCGGCCCCGACGACCACCAGTTCGCGGCGGCCGTGCCGCTGCCGGGGGGCGGGGAGAAGATCGTCGGCACCGCCGGCCTTCAGGTCTATCCCGGCCGGATGCGCCATTCGGCGGGGTTCGGCATCATGGTCCACCGCGACTGGCAGGGCAGGGGCGTCGGGCGCGCGCTGATGGAGGCGGCGCTCGACGTGGCGGACAACTGGCTCATGCTCACGCGCGTCGAGCTCACCGTGTTCACCGACAACGTCCGCGCCATCGGGCTCTACAAGTCGCTCGGCTTCGAGATCGAGGGCACCAAGCGGATGGGGGCGATCCGGAACGGGGAGTACGCCGACGAATACTACATGGCGCGCCTGCGCCCGCCGCGCGCTTGACAAAACGCGGCAAAAACGGGTAAACTAAAAGCTGGATTTTACGAGGTTGTACGCCCGTAGCGGGCGTACAACTTGCGTCTGGGCGAATTTCCCGCATTACAGAAAGACGGAGGCAGGCAGATGCCAAAAAAACGGACCGCCGATTACGGCAACGAGAGTATTTCCTCCCTCAAGGGCGCCGACCGGGTACGCAAGCGCCCGGGGGTAATCTTCGGCTCGGACGGGCTGGAGGGCTGCGAGCACGCGATGTTTGAGATTCTCTCCAACTCGATCGACGAGGCGCGCGAGGGGTACGGGGACAAGATCCTCATCACCCGCTACCGCGACCAGTCGATCGAGGTCGAGGATTTCGGCCGGGGCATCCCGGTGGACTACAACCAGCGGGAGGAGCGCTACAACTGGGAGCTCGTCTTCTGCGAGCTCTATGCGGGCGGCAAATACCAGACCAACGAGGGGGAGAGCTACGAATACTCCCTCGGCCTCAACGGGCTGGGGCTCTGCGCGACCCAGTATTCCTCCGAATACATGGACGTGGAGATCTACCGCGACGGCTTTAAATACTCCCTGCATTTCGAGCACGGGGAGAATGTCGGCGGCCTTCAAAAGGAGGAGACCCGCCGCCGCGCCACCGGCACGAAGATCCGCTGGAGGCCCGACCTCGCGGTCTTCACCGACATCGACATCCCGCTCGAATACTATGCCGACACGATCAAGCGGCAGGCGGTCGTCAACGACGGCGTGACCTTCCTGCTCAGAAACCAGGCGGACTCCGGCTTCGAGGAGACGGAGTTCCGCTATGAAAACGGCATCGTCGACTATGTGGCGGAGCTCGCCGGCGACGGGACGCTCACCCCCATCCAGTTCTGGAAGGCGGAGCGCCGCGGCCGCGACCGGGAGGACAAGCCGGAATACAAGGTGAAGCTGTCGGTGGCCTTCTGCTTTTCCAACCGGGTGAGCCGGTGCGAATACTACCACAACTCGAGCTGGCTCGAGCACGGCGGAAGCCCCGAAAAGGCGGTCAAGCTCGCGTTCACCTACATGATCGACAACCTCATCCGGAACGCGGGCAAGTACCAGAAGGGGGAGAGCAAGGTCACCTTCGCGGACGTGGAGGACTGCCTGGTGCTCGTCTCCTCCAACTTCTCCACCCAGACCTCCTATGAGAACCAGACCAAAAAGGCGATCGCCAACAAATTCGTCTACGAGGCTATGAACGATTTCCTCCGCCACCAGATGGAGGTCTATTTCATCGAGAACCCCGACGAGGCGGCGCGGATCGCCGAGCAGGTGCTCATCAACAAGCGCAGCCGGGAGAACGCGGAGAAGACCCGCCTCAACCTCAAAAAGAAGCTCGCCGGCACGGTGGACATGTCCAACCGGGTGCAGAAGTTCGTCGACTGCCGCACCAAGGACGTCTCCCGGCGCGAGATCTACATCGTGGAGGGCGATTCGGCGCTCGGCGCCTGCAAGCTCGGCCGGGACAGCGAATTCCAGGCGATCATCCCGGTGCGCGGCAAAATCCTCAACTGCCTCAAGGCGGACTACGACAAGATCTTCAAAAGCGACATCATCGTCGACATCTTCAAGGTGCTCGGCTGCGGCGTGGAGGTCACCACCAAGGCGAACAAGGATTTTTCCTCTTTCGACCTCGACGGCCTGCGCTGGAACAAGATCGTCATCTGCACCGATGCGGACGTCGACGGCTTCCAGATCCGCACGCTGATCCTGACGATGCTCTACCGCCTCGCCCCCACGCTGATCGAGCGGGGATATGTCTACATCGCGGAATCCCCCCTCTACGAGATCACGACGAAGGACAAGACCTGGTTCGCCTACACCGAGCAGGAGAAGACGCACGCGCTCGAGGAGATCGGCAACGCGAAATACACGGTCCAGCGCTCCAAGGGGCTCGGTGAAAACGAGCCGGACATGATGTGGCTGACGACGATGAACCCCGAAACGCGGCGCCTCATCAAGGTGACCCCCTCCCAGGCGAAGGAGACCTCCGACATGTTCGACCTGCTGCTGGGGGACAACCTCGCCGGGCGCAAGGAGTTCATCGCGGAAAACGGCTACCAGTATCTGGAGCTGGCGGACCTCTCATAAGCGCCCGCGCTCCCGCGGCGGAGGCCGGCGCAAAACAGTATTGAGGTGCAGTGAATGGCAACAAAGAAACCCAAAAAGGAACCGAAAAAACCGGTGAACTCCTCGGCGGTCATCGAGAACGCCGGGGTGATGATCGAGCAGCCGATCGTGACGACGCTCGAAAGCAACTACATGCCCTACGCGATGAGCGTGATCGTCTCGCGCGCAATCCCCGAGATCGACGGCTTCAAGCCCTCCCACCGCAAGCTGCTCTACACGATGTACAAGATGGGGCTGCTCACCGGCGCGCGGACCAAGTCGGCGAACGTGGTGGGCCAGACGATGAAGCTGAACCCCCACGGCGACGCGGCAATCTATGAGACGATGGTGCGCATGTCGCGCGGGTGCGAGGCGCTGCTCCATCCCTATGTGGACAGCAAGGGAAATTTCGGCAAGGCGTACAGCCGCGACATGGCCTACGCCGCCAGCCGTTACACCGAGGTCAAGCTCGACGCGATCGCGGCGGAGCTCTTCCGCGACATCGACGAGGACACCGTCGACATGGTCGACAACTACGACAACACCCAGAAGGAGCCGACCCTTTTTCCGGTGACCTTCCCGTCGATCCTTGTCAACTCCAACATCGGCATCGCGGTCGGCATGGCCAGCTCGATCTGCCCCTTCAACCTCGCCGAGGTGTGCGACACGACGATCGCGCTGCTCAAAAACCCCGGCCACGACATCCTCGAGACGCTGCGCGCCCCCGACTTCCCGGGCGGCGGCTACATCGTCTACAACGAGGACGATCTGCGCAAGATCTACGCGACCGGACGCGGCGGGGTGCGGGTGCGCTCCCGCTGGAGCTACGACAAGGCGAACGACTGCATCGACGTCACCGAGATCCCCCCGACCGCGACGGTCGAGGCGATCATGGACAAGATCGTGGACCTCGTGAAGGGCGGCAAGATCCGCGAGATCGCCGACATGCGCGACGAGACCGACCTCTCCGGCCTCAAGCTCACCCTCGACCTCAAGAG
Source organism: Anaerotruncus sp. (assembly GCF_057433415.1). Lineage (NCBI taxonomy): Bacteria > Bacillati > Bacillota > Clostridia > Eubacteriales > Oscillospiraceae > Anaerotruncus > Anaerotruncus sp. The sequence continues at coordinate 30,859 of NZ_DBMDHH010000018.1, forward strand.
GGGCGCCGACCCCGACGCGCTCATGCGCAAGCTCTTCCGCATCACACCGCTCGAGGACACCTTCTCCTGCAACTTCAACGTCCTGATCGCCGGAATGCCGCGCGTCTGCGGCGTTAAGGAGCTGATCGAGGAGTGGGCGGCCTTCCGCGAGGGCTGCGTCAAGCGCCGGGTCTACCACCAGCTCGGCAAAAAGAAGGAAAAGCTCCACCTGCTCATGGGACTCAAAAAGATCCTGCTCGACATCGACAAGGCGATCCGGATCGTGCGGGAGACCGCCGAGGAGCGGGAGGTCGTTCCCAACCTGATGATCGGCTTCGGCATCGACGAGGTGCAGGCGGAATATGTGGCGGAGATCAAGCTGCGCCAGCTCAACCGCGAGCACATCCTCAAGCGGGTCGAGGAGACCGACCAGCTCAAAAAGGAGATCGCCGGGATGGAGGAGATCCTCGCGGACCGCAAAAAGGTCCGGGCGATCATCATCGACGAGCTCCGCGCGGTCAGCAAGAAGTACGCGAAGCCCCGGAAGAGCCTCCTCTACTATCCGTCGGGCGAGGACGAGGAGGAGCCTGAGTCGCTGGTTCCCGACTATCCGGTGCACCTCTTCTTTACGAGGGAGGGATACTTCAAGAAGATCACCCCCCAGTCGCTGCGCATGAGCGGCGAACAGAAGCTCAAGGAGGGGGACGCCGTCGCCCGCGAGGTGGAGGCGACCAACAACACCGACCTGCTCTTCTTCACCGACCGCCAGCAGGTCTACAAGGCGAAGGCGAGCGACTTCGACGACGGCAAGGCGAGCGTGCTGGGCGATTACATCCCCGCCAAGCTCGGCATGGACGAGGGAGAAAGCGCCGTCTATATGGCGGTCACCGCCGATTACGCGGGCTATATGCTCTTCTTCTTTGAAAACGGCAAGGCCGCGAAGGTGGACCTCTCGGGCTACGCCACCAAGACAAACCGCAAAAAACTGCTGGGCGCCTATTCCGACGCGTCGCCGCTCGCGGCCTGCTTCCAGATCGAGGGCGGGGAGGACTTCCTGATGACCTCCTCCTCCGGGCGGATGCTGCTGGCCAACGCCGGGGCCGTCTCCTCCAAGGCGACCCGCACCACGCAGGGCGTCGCGGTTATGACGCAGAAGAAAAACCACCGCGTCGCCTCGGTGAAGCCGTTCAGCGAAGGGATGCTCGCGAATCCCCACCGGTTCCGCACCAAGACCCTCCCGGCCGCCGGCATGATGCCCCGCGAGGAGGACTACGGAGAGCAGCTGACCTTATAATTGTTTTCGGCTGCCCGCCGAGGGGGATTCTTGGGTTTGCCGCTCATCGAGCGGCGGAGTTTGTCGGTAGTCGACCGACGGCAGGCTTGGATTACTCGCTCGTCGAGCGGCAGAGTTTGTCGGTAGTCGACCGACGGCGGCCTTAGATTGTCCGCTCGGCGAGCGGCGCAGTTTGTCGGTGGTCGACCGACAGCGAGTTCCTTTCTTGCTTGCCCAAGAAAGGAACCAAAGAAGGGCGCGAGGGGCTGCGCCCCTGCGACCCCAGCGCCGCCTCCGGTTGGCCTGCGGCCAAAGTCGGCGGCGCCCTGTCACGGATGAGCGGACAAGCCTTCAGCATCCCACCAGCCGCCGCACCGCGGGCGCAATGCCTCTGCCCGAGAGTCTCCGGAACCGTACCGGAAGTGCTTCCGGGGAGGCACGGCCGCTTTTGCGTGGCGCGCAGCGCCCACGGGGAGGCGGAAAACTGCGCGGCTACGCCGCGCACGCGCGCAGAGCGCGCGAACGCCCGGAACGGGCGTTGTTTTCCGCCGTGTGTCCCCGGCGAGCCTTCCGGCCTCGGTCGTTGGGTGCGCCCGTAACCTGAATTGAGCCCTCAGCTTGTGTACCTGCGGGGAGCGGCGGTAGTCTGCGGGTTATGGCAAGGTACTCCCGGGGGATACCGCTTAAAGTTCCGGCCCGCAGGGCCGGGTCCGCGTAGCGGACTCAAGCCGGGGTCGCGGGGCGGAGCGCCCGCGAGCGGCCGTCGCGCGTAGCGCGCTCCGGGCGCAGCCCGGGCAGGCCGCCCAAGGCGGAAGTCCCCTTGAGCGCCCTTCTTCCGCCGACTTCTTGGGCGCGCAAGAAGGCGGCCCGCCCGCCGGGGCGGGACCCGGCAATCCCCGCCGCCGAAGGCGGCTCATTCAGAGCGCCTCTACGAGGCGCGAAAAAGCCCTCCGGCCCTCGGGCGGAAAACCCAAGAAAGCCCAGGCCGGGGCGGGCCCCGGCAATCCCCATCTGCGCCGCTCCCTGAGCGGCAAAAAAGGAGAAGATCATGCCACAGGTATCCCTGATCAAAACGGAAAGCTACGACCCTGCGGAGGTGGAGCGGGCGGTTGCCCGCCACTTTGAGTTGCTCGGAGTGGGGGCGTTTTCGCCCGACGCGCGGGTGACGGTCAAGCCGAATCTGATTATGCGCTGCCCGCCTGAACGCACCGCCACGACCCATCCGGCGGTGATCGAGGCGGTCGTCCGCCAGCTTCAGGCGCGCGGCGCGCGGCGGATCACGATCGCGGACAGCCCGGGCGGGCTCTACACCCCGCAGATTCTCTCCGCCGCCTATGAGGCGACGGGGATGGCGGCGGTGGCTGGATGCACGGGCGCGTCGCTCAACCTGTCGGCGGGCTCGCGGAACGTGCATGTCGCGGAGGGGGCCCTCTGCCGCGACTTCGACGTCATCGACCCGGTCGCGGACGCGGATTTCGTGGTCAACTGCTGCAAGCTCAAGACCCACTGCATGACCACCCTTTCCTGCGGGGTCAAGAACCTTTTCGGCTGTGTGCCGGGACTTTTGAAGCCCCAGCTCCACTACCGTTTCCCGGACGGGGAGCAGTTCGCGCGGATGCTCGTCGACCTCTCGCTGCTCGTGAAGCCGGGCCTGACCGTCGCCGACGCGGTCGACGCGATGGAGGGGGACGGCCCCACCGGCGGCAGGCGGCGGCATGTGGGACTGACCGCCGCCGCGAGATACGACGGCCTCTACGCGCTCGACCTCGTGTTGGCGGGGCTGATCGGGCTCGGCCCCGACCGGGTGCCCATGCTCGCGGAAGCGGTGCGGCGCGGCCTCTGCCCGGACGGCGTCTCCGGCGTGGAACTGCTCGGGGACCCGCTGCCGCCGGTGATCGAAGATTTCCTCATGCCCGCGAGCAAAAAGCTCAATTTCAGCGGGAGCCTGCCGGGGCCGCTTGCAAAGGCGGTCGACTGGCTGGAGCCGCGCCTTGCCCCGCGTCCGAAGGTGCGGGAACGGGACTGCGTCGGCTGCGGCAGGTGCGCCGAGAGCTGCCCGGCAAAGACGATCGCGGTGACGGGCGGCAAGGCGAAGATCGGCTACGCAAAATGCATCCGCTGCTTCTGCTGCCACGAGATGTGCCCGGTCAGGGCGATCGATATCCGGTCGGTGCCCGTCTTCCGGTTTTTGAGCAAGGGCCGCTGAAGGGGTTCCCCAAAAGAGGAAGAGTGTGTTACAATAGAAAAAACGGCAGGTGATGGCGATGAAGAAAACGGTGATTGTCGACGCGCCCGGTAAGGTGAACCTTGCCTTGGACGTCACGGGGAAACGCCCCGACGGCTACCACACGATCGATACGATCATGCAGGCGGTCGACCTGTGCGATACGGTGACGATCTCCCGCATGTCCGGGAAGGGCATCTACATATCCTGCGACCGGCAGATGATCCCCTGCGACGAGACGAACTACGCCCACATCGCGGCACGGAAGTTTTTTGAGCGGTTCGGCCAGCCGGACACGGCCATCTCGATCGATATTCAAAAGCGGATTCCGGTGCAGGCGGGCCTCGCGGGGGGCAGCGCGGACGCGGCCGGGGTGCTCGTGGGGCTCAACGCCCTCTTCGGGACGGGCGCGGACCGCGGGACCCTCTGTGAAATCGGCGTGCAGGTGGGCGCGGACGTGCCCTTCTGCATCGTGGGCGGCACCCGGCGCGCGCGGGGGATCGGCAACGAGTTCACCCCGCTGCCGCCCCTGCCAGCCTGCCATATCCTCATTGCCAAGCCCGGCCCGGGGATGTCCACCCCCGAGAGCTACCGCCGCTACGACGAGCGCGGCGTGAAGCGCCGCCCCGATATGCCCGCGCTGCTCCGCCAGCTCGAGGCGGGGGAGCTCAGGGCGTTTGCCCAGGGGATGGTCAACGTCCTCGAAGAGGTCGCCGACCTGCCCGAGATCCCCTTCCTGCGGGAGCGGATGTGCGAGGCGGGCGCGCTCGGCGCGCTGATGAGCGGGAGCGGCTCGGCGGTGTTCGGCATCTTCGAGGACCGCGGCCCCGCCAAGCACTGCATGCGCCGGCTCTATTCCCACGCGGAAGCGGTTTTCCTCTCCCGCGCGGTCACCTACGGGGCGGTCGTCCTCGATTTGTTGGACCGGGAGCCCTGAAACCGAAAAGCCGCCTGACAAGGCGGCTTTTTTCGCGGGAAAACGGTTTGCGGCGTTTTAGAGGGTTCGGGCGCGCCGGGACGCGGCCGGTTTTGTGCGCAAAATTTCATCGGAATTTCAGCGTTTCTTCACACCGCGCCGAAAAAAGGCACACACAGGCGCGGTATGCTCTTCTTGCCGGCAGGGAAAGCCGCCGGCTTTTCAGAGGTTTTCCTCCACTGCGCCGGGGCGCAGAAAAATCAGTTTTTTCCAATCCCTCCAGCGAAAGGGCCGCCGCGAACCGGCGGCCCTTTCGCTGTCACGCCGGAAAAATGTGTGGGAAATTTCACCGCGATTTCAGGAAAAAAACACAGTGGTTACAAACCGGTAACACAAACGGGACGTACAATCTTTCCAGTGGATGCGGATGGACGCGTCCCGATCAAAACCGATTTTTTAAGGAGGACAAACCAACATGAAAAAAGCGCTATCCCTCTTGCTTTCCGCGGTGCTCGTCCTGAGCGCCGCCTCGGTCGCGGCGTTCGCGGCGGACAGCTTCTCCCTCGACAAAGCCTATGATTCCGACGGCTACTATTCCGAGGATGTCGGAGAAAGCGGCAACGGCGACATCACCGTCAGCGGCTCCTTCGCGATCGACGGTACGCTGGCGGTCTCGATCCCCGACCGCGTGGCCCCCGGCTCCACCTTCTATATCCCGCTCTTTGAGGACCCGACCGACAATGTGGGCGGCGTCGTGTACGAGGATATCACCAACACCGACTATTTCAAATTCAAACTCGACAAGGACACCAACTCCAAGCTGATCAGCTCGATCACCGTCGTGACCGATAAGCGGCTGGCGGGCAGCGCGCGCACCTCCTACCTGAAGGTCGTGCTCAACGACATGACCGACACCGACGAGATGAAGACGGACGGCACGATCACCTTCAAGGCGAAGGCCGACCTCTCGAGCTACAGCGGCAAGAGCAGCAAGCCCTCCTCCTACGTGGACGACTCGACCGACACCTGGGAGTCGGGCGACACCGTCACGATTGACTACACCTTCTGGGTCAGCAACGAGAAGGCTACAAACGACGACAACCCGGACGTCGGCGACCGCGTCTACATGGACCCCGACGCGAACGACACCAACACCCTGATCTGGGGCGACGACCGCGCGGCCCTCAAATTTGACGCGGACGACGACGCCTCCAAGTTCTACGCGCGCCTGTCCACCTCCAACATGAGCGACGTCTACGCCGAGTACGGCGACCCCGTCGACGCCGACCTGTGGTTCTACAACTTTGTCGGCAGCCCGACCGTCCCGGCGACCTCCAAGGCGACCCTGACGCTGGGCATCCCGTGGGATGACGACGACGATTACACCCCCGACCCGGAGAACTGCTACATCTACACGCTGGATTCCGACGGCTACCTGACCGACGTGACCGCCTCCTTCACCTACTCGGAGGACGACCAGGAGATCCCGGGCTGGTCGATCCGCACCCGCCAGCTGGGCACCTACATCGTCTCGGACACCGAGCTCGACGTCTATGCCTCTGACGACGGGGACGTTGAGGACGTGGAAGACGACGCCACCGCCGACTCCACCGTCAGCGACGGCAAGGACATCCCGAACACCGGCTCGAGCGACATGGTGAACGTCGCGGTGCTGGCCGCCGTCCTGTCCCTCTCCGCCGCGGGCGCGGTCGCCTTCCGCAAGGCCGCGAAATAAAATTTGCCACCCCCTAACATCTCTCTCATCATCCTGAAAAGGGCCGCCGGTTTTCCGGCGGCCCTTTTCCCCACGCGGCGCAAAAACGCCCCGCGAAAAGGCGGGGCGTTTTGATATCCGGGCGGGGAACGCCCGCCTGTCAGTTTTTGAGGCTCTGGAGCGGCGCGGGGATGCGCCCGCCGCGGTTGATGAAACGGGCGGGGGAGAAGGTGTTGACCTTCATGATCGGCCCGCTGCCGAAAAGCCCGCCGAATTCGAGCTCCTCGCCCGCCTTGCGGCCGACGGCGGGGATGACGCGCACGGCGGTGGTCTTGGAGTTGACCATGCCGATGGCGGCCTCGTCCGCGATGATGGCGGCGATCACCTCGGCGGGGGTGTCGCCGGGGATGGCGATCATGTCGAGGCCGACCGAGCAGACGGCGGTCATCGCCTCGAGCTTTTCGATCGAGAGCGCGCCGCAGCGGGCCGCGTCGATCATGCCGGCGTCCTCCGAGACGGGGATGAACGCGCCCGACAGCCCGCCGACCGACGAGGAGGCCATGACGCCGCCCTTTTTGACCGCGTCGTTTAAGAGAGCGAGGGCGGCGGTGGTGCCGCAGCCGCCGCATTTCTCGATGCCGATCTCCTCGATGATGTGCGCGACCGAATCGCCCACGGCGGGGGTCGGCGCGAGGGAGAGGTCGACGATGCCGAACGGCACGCCGAGCCGGCGGCTCGCTTCGGTGCCGATGAGCTGGCCCATGCGGGTGATCTTGAAGGCGGTCTTTTTGATGAGCTCGGCCACGCCGGTGATGTCGAGGTCGTCGGGGGCGGCGGCCAGCGCGGCGCGCACGACGCCGGGGCCGGAGACGCCCACGTTGATGACGCAGTCGGGCTCGCCCGCGCCGTGGAAGGCGCCCGCCATGAAGGGGTTATCCTCCGGCGCGTTGCAGAAGACGACGAGCTTCGCCGCGGCAAAGCAGTTGTTGTCGGCGGTGATCTCGGCGCAGCGCCGGACCACCCGGCCCATCATCCGCACCGCGTCGAGGTTGATGCCCGTCTTGGTGGAGCCGATGTTGACCGACGAGCAGACGTGGTCGGTGCGCTTGAGCGCCTCGGGGATGGCGTTGATCAGTGCCTCGTCCCCGGCGGCGAAGCCCTTGTGGACGAGGGCGGAAAAACCGCCGATGAAGTTGACCCCCACCTCGCAGGCGGCGCGCTCGAGAGCGAGCGCGTACTGCACCGGGTCGCCGCCGCTCGCGGCCGCGAGCATGGCGATGGGGGTGACGGAGATGCGCTTGTTGATGATGGGGACGCCGTACTCCATCTCGAGCGCCTCGCCCGTTTTGACGAGGTCGCGGGCGCAGCGGGTGATCTTTTGGTAGACCTTCTCACAGGAGCGGGAGAGGTCCCCGTCCGCGCAGTCGAGCAGGGAAATGCCCATCGTGATGGTGCGGATATCCAGGTTCTGGTCCTGGATCATGTGGATCGTCTCAAGGACGTCGCTGGTGTTGATCATAGCAGTGGTTCTCCTTCGTCGATGGCCCCGAAGCGCCTTAAATTCTGTGCATCGAGTTGAAGACGTCCTCGTGCATGACGTGGATCGAAAGGCCGGATTCCTCGCCGAGGCGGTTCATCTGGTAGACAAGCTCGGACATCTCGCAGTTGACCTCGGAGATGTCGATCATCATGATCATGCAGAAGAGGTCCTGCAGGACGGTCTGGGTGACCTCGATGATGTTGGCGTTGGATTCGGCGCATTGGTTGGCGACTTTGGAAAGGATGCCCACATGGTCCTTGCCGATGACGGTTAAAACAGCACGCATATCGTCGTACCTCCCAAAAATCTCCCGGGCGTGCCCGGAGCTTTTAAACGATAAGATAGTATAGCACAGAATTTACAAAAATGCTATACTAATTCGGGCATTTGTGCTATACTATCTTAATTAAAATGTTTTTACGATCATCCGGCCCGGGGAAGGGCCGCGACGGAAGCGAGGGGATTTCATGTTCATCAATCTATTCGACAGCCACACCCATTCGGACAACTCGAACGACGGCCACCACTCGATCATGTTCATGTGCGAAAAGGCGGTGGAAAAGGATATTTCCGGCATCTGTGTCACCGACCACTGCGAGCTGCGCACCTGGGCGCAGGAAAAGTACGAGCTGCGCATCCGGCAGTCGGTGTTCGAGGCGGCCAAGGCGCGCCGGGTCTTCAACGGCAAGCTGGCCGTCATGGCGGGCGTCGAGCTGGGCGATGTGCTCTATGACCCGGCGCTGACCGACAAGGTGCTCGCCTCCTTCAAGTTCGACATGGTGATGGTCTCCCAGCACAACACGGTGCAGGGGGAGGACATCTACTACTGCGACTTCGGCGACTGGAGCCCCCAGGACATCGACCGCTACCTCGAGTGGTACTTCCGCTACCTGCTCGACGTGGCGAAGCTCGACAAGTTCGACGTGCTCGGCCACCTGACCTACCCGGTGCGCTACATCACCGGCGAGCACAAGATCCCAGTCAACCTCTCCCGGTACGACGACATCATCGACGCGATTTTGAAGACGACCGCGCGCAACGGCCGCGCCATCGAGATCAACACCTCCGGCCTCTGGCAGAAGCTCGGGGATACGATGCCGCCGCTCAAGTACGTCAAGCGCTACCGCGAGCTGGGCGGCGAATACATCACCCTCGGCTCCGACGCGCACGCGGCGGACCGGATCGGCGACGGGATCGCCGCGGGCATGCAGATGCTGATCGACGCGGGCTTTACGGCCTTCACGTTTTATAAGGAGCGCCAGCCGCTTCCCTTTAAAATCATCTGACAAAGGAGTTGGGTACCATGCTGGACACCGAAAAATTGCTGAAACTGATCGCGGAGGACGCGAAGCTGACCAACGCGCAGCTGGCGGCGATGCTGGGCGCGCGGGAAGAGGAGGTCGCGTCCGCGGTCGCCTCGCTCGAAAAGGAAGGCATCATCAAGGGCTACAAGGCGCTGATCGACTGGGACAAGACCGACCGCAACCTCGTGTCCGCGCGCATCGAGATCAAGGTGATCCCCAAGGGCAGCATGGGCTTTGAGGAGATCGCCTACACGATCTCCCAGTTCCGCGAGGTGGAGACCTGCTACCTGATGAGCGGCGGCTACGACCTGGCGCTCACGATCAGCGGCAAGACCTTTAAGGACATCGCCCTCTTCGTGGCGCACCGGCTTGCGCCGCTCGAACCCGTCCAGTCGACGAGCACCCACTTTGTGCTGAAAAAGTATAAGGAGCGCGGGCTGCTCATGGTCGACGACGTCAAGGACGAGAGGGAGGTAACCTCCCTGTGATGGACTACGACAAAATCTTGTCCCGCCGCGCCGTCGCGCTGAAGCCCTCGGGCATCCGCCGCTTTTTCGACATCGCGGCCGAGATGGACGACGTGATCTCGCTGGGCGTGGGGGAACCGGACTTCAAGACCCCCTGGAGCATCCGGCGCGCGGGCATTGAGAGCCTCGAGCGCGGACACACCTGGTACACCGCGAATTCCGGACTCGCGCCCCTCAAAAAGGAGATCGCCAACTACCTGCGCCGCCGCTTCACCCTTGAGTACGACGCGAAGACGGAGGTGCTCGTCACGGTGGGCGGCTCGGAGGCGATCGACCTTGCCATCCGCACGCTGGTGAACCCGGGCGACGAGGTGCTCGTGGTGGAGCCCTCCTTCGTCTGCTACACCCCGATCACCGCGCTGACCGACGGCGTTCCGGTGCCGATCGCCACAAAGCCGGAGGACGGCTTCCGCCTGACGCCCGAGGCGCTGCGCGCCGCGATCACGCCGAAAACCAAGCTGCTCGTGCTGCCCTTCCCCAACAACCCCACGGGCGGGATCATGCGGCGGGAGCATCTGGAGGCGGTCGCCGAGGTGCTGCGCGGCACCGACATCATGGTGCTGTCCGACGAAATCTACGCCGAGCTCACCTACGGCGGCGAACGCCACGTGTCGTTCGCGGAGATCGACGGGATGAAGGAGCGCACGGTCATCGTCAACGGCTTTTCCAAGAGCTACGCGATGACCGGCTGGCGGCTCGGCTACGCGGTGGGCCCGGCCCCCGTGATCGCCCAGATGACCAAGGTGCACCAGTTCGCGATCATGTGCGCGCCCACGACGAGCCAGTACGCCGCCGTTGAGGCGCTCAAAAACTGCGACGGCGATATCGAGGAGATGCGCGATTCCTACGACATGCGCCGCCGCCTGCTGGTGGACGGGCTCAACCGGATGGGCCTGCGCTGCTTTGAGCCGGAGGGCGCGTTCTACGTCTTCCCGAGCATCCGGGAGACCGGCATGGCAAGCGGCGAATTCTGCGAAAAGCTGCTGGCCGCCGAGCATGTGGCGGTCATCCCCGGCGACGCGTTCGGCGAGAGCGGGGAGGGCTTCGTGCGCATTTCCTACTCCTATTCGGTCAATCATTTACTGGAGGCGCTCAAACGGATCGAGCGGTTCCTCAAAACCCTGTAACCTAACCACATCTTCCGCCCGCTGTGGAGCGGGCGGAAGTTTCTTTTTGAAATTGGAGCGTGAGAACCATGCCGTTGGACGGCGTCTTTTTAAGCCAGCTCAAGCGGGAGATCGAGGACCGGATCGTCGGCGGACGGGTGGACAAGATCCACCAGCCCGCGCGCGAGACGATCGTCATCGCCATGCGCGCGCAGGCGGGCAACCACAAGCTGCTCGTCTCCGCGTCGGCCTCCAACCCGCGGCTGCATTTTACCACCCTGCCGCAGGACAACCCCAAATCCCCGCCGATGTTCTGCATGCTGATGCGCAAGCACCTGACCGGCGCGAAGCTCGTCAGCATCACCCAGGCAGGGCTCGACCGCGTGTTGCACCTGCATTTTGAAACGGCGAACGAGCTGGGCGACCGGGTCGTTTTGACGCTCGCCGTCGAGATCATGGGGCGGCACAGCAACATCATCCTCGTCGGGCCCGACGGGCGCGTCGTCGACGCGGTCAAGCGGGTGAGCGACGAGATGAGCAGCGTGCGCCCGGTGCTGCCCGGCATGGCGTATACCCATGTGCCGGCACAGGACCGGCTGAACATCTATACGGCGGCCCCGTCCGAAATCGTCGCGCGGCTGCGCGCGGGGAAGGACGCCGAGCTCTCCAAGGCGCTGCTCGGCGCGCTCGAAGGGATAAGCCCGCTCGTCTGCCGCGAGATCGCCCACAACGCGGCGCGCGGGGAGGAGACGCTCGTCTCCCAGCTGGACGGCGAACGGGAGACGCGGCTTAAATTCTACCTCGCCCAGCTCTCCGACCGGCTGAATTCCGGCGGCGCGCGACCGACAATGCTCGTCGACGGCACGGGAAAGCCCAAGGACTTCTCCTACCTCGACCTGAACCAGTACGGGCACGCCCTCGTCTGCCGGGAATACGACAGCTACAGCGCGCTGCTCGACAGCTTTTACAGCGAGCGGGACCGCATCGACCGGATGCATCAGCGGGGCGCGGACCTCCTGAAGCTGCTGGTTAACCTCAGCGACCGGACGGCGCGCAAGCTGGCCGCCCAGCGGGAGGAGCTGCGGGCGTCGACCGAGCGGGAGAAGCTGAAAATCTACGGCGACCTCATCAACTCGAACCTCTACGCGCTCGAAAAGGGGATGCCCTTCGCGGAGCTGGAAAACTATTACGAGGAGGGCGCGCCGAAGGTCAGGATTCCGCTTGACCCGATGCTGACCCCGAGCCAGAACGCCCAGCGCTACTACGCGCGCTACCGCAAGGCGGACACCGCCGAAAAGAAGCTGCGCGCGCTGATCGCGCAGGGGGAGGCGGAGCTCGGCTATTTCGACACGGTGTTCGACGAGCTGGCGCGCGCCTCGCTCGAGAGCGAGCTGAACGCCATCCGCGACGAGCTGGCCGGGCAGGGCTATCTCCGCCGCGCCCCCAGACGCGGCATGAAGGAGGAGAAGCTCCCGCCGCTCAAATACCGTTCGGACGACGGGTTCACCATCCTCTGCGGGCGCAACAACCTGCAAAACGACCGGCTCACCCTGAAGGACAGCCGCAACGGCGACCTCTGGCTGCACACCCAGAAGATCCCCGGCTCCCATGTGGTGGTCGTGACGGAGGGGAAAACGCCTCCCGACCGCACGATTGAACAGGCGGCGGTCATCGCGGCCTGCAATTCCAAGGCGCGGGAATCGGGCAAGGTGGCGGTCGACTACACCGAAATCCGCAACGTGCGCAAGCACCCGGCGGGCAAGCCGGGACTCGTGCTCTACGAGCCCTACCAGACCGCCGTGGTCGCGCCCGACCTCGAGCTGGCGGCGCGGCTTTTGCAGGGCCGGTAAAAGACGACAAAAAACGGACAGGCGGCTGCCTGTCCGTTTTTCATACCCAAAAGGGGAAACTTACTTCATGGAGTTCTCGTACGCTTCGATCATCTTTTTGACCATCTGGCCGCCGACAGAACCGGCTTCACGGGAGGTCAGGTCGCCGTTGTAGCCCTGCTTGAGGTTGACGCCGACTTCGCGGGCAGCTTCCATCTTGAACTTATCGAGGGCTTCACGAGCCTGCGGGACAACAGGATTGTTGGAAGAATTGTTAGACATGTTAAAATACACTCCTTAAATTTTTCTGAAGAATGTTTCTTGCGTTTGCAGTAATAGTATGAGCGCGTGCGGAATGATTATAACTGCCAAATCCTGCGCGGCAATCCAGATTCCGCCGCTTTTTGCAGGAGGCGCGCCCCGGCCGGGGCCGCGGCCTTGTGCGCATATCCGTCCCCTGGGGCGGATATGCAAAAACAGACGCCATGCGTCTGTTTTTAAGGCCGCGGGCCGGGCGGGATGCGCCAGAGGGGCGCGGCAGCCAGCGGATTCTGCTTTCCCATAAGGCAGAAGATCGCGGCGGCGGCCAGCAGCTCGAACGGTTCGAGCTTTCCCGAGAAGGAGACGGGCAGTTCAAAGGGCTCCACCGGGGTCCCGTCAAAGGCGGTGAGCTGGCGCTGGAGGGAGATCACCGCGCTGTCCACCGTGAAGGAGGAGAGAGTGAGGGTGTCGGAGGTGCCGAGCCCGCAGGTGACGGCGGGGAGCCTGCGCCCTGCCACGGCGGAAAGCACCGCGGGGTCGGCGCTGTCGATGATCGCGACGGCGTTTTTGCAGGAGAACTCCCGCGGCAGCTCGCCCTTCCTGCGGACGATGAACGCGGCGTTTTCACACGCGATCTGGTAAAAGGCCCGCTGGGAGAGAAAGACGATATCGGGGCCGTCCCCTGAGAACGCGGCCCTGTCGGTATCCGCGCAGAGCATCGAAAGCGCGCCGCCTGTGCGCAGCAGCTCCCGCAGACGCCTGCCGGGGCCGCCCGCAGTGACGACCACCATCGGCACCACCCGCCAATCCACAAAATTTTGTATTCTGCGGATAGTTTCCCCTCGGGGGAAAAGAAAATCCCCCGCTGAGCGGGGGATTTAAAAAAACTTTACGGGGTTACGCCTCTTCGATCATCCGGACGAGCGCCTGTTTGGACTGGAGGCCGACCATGCGGGCCGCCTCCTCGCCGTTTTTGAAGAGGATGACGGTGGGGATGGACATGACGCCGTAGCGGGCCGCGAGATCGGGCTCCTCGTCGATATCCACCTTGCCGATGACGGCCTTGCCGTCCATCTCGTCGCCGAGCTGTTCGATGATGGGGCCGAGCATCTTGCAGGGTCCGCACCACGGCGCCCAAAAATCAACCAGCACGGGTCCGGCGGCGCCGAGCGCTTCGGTATCGAAGGTATCCTTTGAAAAATGAACCACAGACATCTATAAAGCCTCCCAGATTGTTTTCTTATCCCTATTATACACGGATCAAAAATCTCATCAAGTCTTTTGCGGACATTTTCCCCACGGGACGGTGTTTTTTGAAAATGCCCTTCCGTCGTATCTTTCCCAATCCGTTCCCCGCCATGCACCAACATTTTTCCAAAAATATCGGCAGAGGACTTGACTTTTTCGAGATGTGCGATATAATATAAGTCGTGACTTGTGCATATTGCCCGATTGTGTAAAGGTAGCACGACAGACTCTGACTCTGTTTGTCTGGGTTCGAATCCTAGTCGGGCAGCCATCGAGGTGTGGCTCAGTTTGGTAGAGCGCTGCGTTCGGGACGCAGAGGCCGCAAGTTCAAGTCTTGTCACCTCGACCACCAAAAGACCGCTGACTTTTGTCGGCGGTCTTTTTCTATTTATGCGAAATGCTGTGGACATCATCCACAGATAAGAGACACAGAATGGAACAGCGGACCGCCCGCGTGCGTGGTCAGGACTCCTTTGCCATAGGGCCATCGACTCAAGTCTGAGCCGATGGCCTTTTTTATTAAAAAGTAAGCGGCACGGAGCAGGTTTGCTTTCGGCCGCTTTTTTGGTTATCGCATGGCCTTATAAGCCTGAATCCTGGAAATTGTCAAGACAAAATTTCGCCCGCTAGACCGGATAATTGGACGGGCGGACTGATACAATGAAAGCATATAGAACGTATGTTTCTTAAAAAGGCGAACTTTTAAAAAGAGGCGGCTTAGGAGGGGGTGAAGAGAGAAAAGCAATTTCAGGGTGGGATGGCGGGTTTCTATAAACAATACAGCATAAAGGGAGGAAATTTCATGTCAAGCACAAACAAACTGCCAAATTCGGATTTAAACCAATGGGTGGCAAGCGATCGGCCGGTGATGGAGGATTTCAACCGCGACAACGAGATCATCGACGGGCTTGTGGGACACCTCAAAAAGACGCCCTATGTCGGTGCGGACGGCTATTGGTATGTGTGGGACACCGACGTCGCCGAGTATGTCAAGAGTGAAACCAAAGCGCGCGGTGAAATCGGCCCGCAGGGCCCGAAGGGAGAACAGGGGCCGCGGGGCCCGAAGGGCGATACCGGCGTAAAGGGAGACACCGGCGCGGGGTTCCGGGTGCTGGGGCTCTTTGAGTCGGCGGCGGCGCTTACCGGAGCGCACCCGGTCGGTACGGCGGGCGACGCCTATGCGGTTGGGACCGCGGCGGACAACCGCATCTATATCTGGTCTGACGAGAACGTGTGGAAGGACATCGGCGTATTGCAGGGCCCGCAGGGCTTGCAGGGTGAACAGGGCCCGCAGGGCTTGCAGGGTGAACAGGGCCCGCAGGGTGTTGCCGGCCCGCAGGGCGAGATTGGTCCGGCTGGTGAACCGGGGCCAAAAGGGGAACAAGGCGTTCAAGGGCCGACTGGACCGCAGGGCCCCAAAGGGGACCCCGCCGTAATCAATGGGAAAACGCCTGATGCGGGCGGTGCGATTTCCCTGACGGCGGATGACATCCCGGAGACCGATGGGCGTGAGTTCGTGAGTCCAGGAGAAAAAAACGGCTGGAATGGGAAGGCCAATACCACCCTTTTTACAGGGCTGCTGTCCCATGTACCGTCGGACTGGTCAGGCGATACTCCCCCGTACACCCAGGATGTTCCGATTCAGGGTATCGTTGAGGGAATGACGCCTATTGCGGATATTATCCTGTCGGCGGATCCCGAGACAGCCCGTTCTGAGGAGGCGTCGTGGGCACTGGTTTCCAGCATTACCACTGGGGACGGAATAATTAAAGTGCGTTGTTTGGATGATAGGCCAAGTGTACCGCTTAACATTCAGCTGAAGGTGGTGGAATAGATGGGTCAGTGCTTTATTGTGCGCCGCGGAGGTTTAAATGAAAAAAGAAAAACGCCGGATAATTGGGTGTTCCATCAGGCATATACAACGGACGGTACTTTCATCGTGTTTGAGAGCGGCTGGTACCGGATTTTTGCAGTAGGCAAAAGTGGAGACGGAGCGAATGGTTCCGGCGCTCATGGTGGAGGTAGCGGAGGGACAGGAGGAATTGCCTGCTCGTTACTGTATTTAAAGGCAGATGAAGAAGTACCGATCACGGTAAATGATGCTCTCAGTTCCTTCGGGTCCTACTTATCGGCAACGGCGGGAACGACCCCGACGGGGCAAAGTGGAGGAATTGCCGGTGTTGCTGAAGGAGGAAACGTCTCCAATGAGAGTGGTTATGCCGGAACCTCCGGTGGCACAGGGAGAAGTTCGGCGAGCGGTGATAATGGAAGTGATGGCTTAAACGGTGGTGCAAAAGGCGGAAATTGCGGCGGCAATTATATCAGCAATCGTCCCCATGCAGGCGGCGGTGCGGGTGGTTCGAGATTGCCTGCTTTGAACTGCCCATACGTCTCCGAACCTTACACGGCTACATTCAGCGGGGGATCCGGCGGGTATGCTGGTGATACGCACGGTTCAGCAGGTGCAGATGCAAGTGCTTATCCGGAGTTTATTGTTGGCCCAGCGATGGTCCTTTATGGAAGCGGAAGCGGGGGCGGCGGAAGATCATATAACAACGACGCGTCCGGAAACGGGGGTGCCCGATCGAAAGGCACTCCAGGTGTGGTCATTATAGAAAAAGGGGTAAATTAAATTTAGATTTAAAGGGGGACAAAAATGGCAAGCACAAATAAATTTCCGAACACCGGTCTAAACCAGTGGGTCGAGACAGACAAACCCGATATGACCGACTTTAATCGCGATAACCAGTTGCTGGACGCGATGGTGGGGCACCTGACCAGGACGCCTTACATCGGTGCGGACGGCTACTGGTATATCTGGGATCAGGAGCTGAAGGATTACTCCAGATCCAACCAGCGGGCGCAGGGAGAAACCGGCCCGCAGGGGATCAGGGGGCCCGCCGGCCCGGAAGGCCCACAGGGGGAACCGGGCGCGGGGCTGAAGATCCTGGGGCTGTTCGCTACCGTGGAAGCGCTTTCACAGGCCCACGTCACAGGCGGCAGCGGTGAAGCATATGCGGTGGGGACTGCCATGGAGAATGAGATCTATATCTGGTCCGCGGACCAGAACGCATGGGTTAGCATAGGAGCTTTGCAGGGATCGCAGGGCCCACAGGGTGAAGCCGGTCCGCAGGGACCGGAAGGCAAAGCGGGCCCTCAGGGAGTTCAGGGAGTTCAAGGCCCGGTCGGACCTGCGGGCCCGCGAGGAGAAACAGGACCGCGCGGTGAAGCGGGCCCCCAGGGACTGAAAGGCGAACCGGGCGCATCTCGGATCGTTACGGTGACGCTCGGCGCGGCGGACTGGACGGAAGATCCGGATCAGGGCTGGTGGACACAGCCCGTATCCGACAGCCGGATCGTTGACGGAACCGTCCTGGAAATGACCTTCCCGGCGGCATATCTGAACCAGCTCGAAGCAGACGGCAGCGTGATCATTCTGCGCAACAACGGCGGCGTTGCAACCGCATACGCATTGAAGGCTGCGCCCACCGCGGATCTTGTTGCACAGATTGAAATCAGAAAGGTGGATATGTAAATGGATACTTGGAGCAATTTTGTTGGAAGCCGGGGCGGAAGCGGCGTAGGACATATGATGCAGCAGGTGAAACTTCCGCGCAGTACGCTGAGCGGGCAGTCCTCCAGTTTTATGCAGGAGCTGACCATGAACCTGACGGGATGGACCAGCTACGGCTACAATATGTCGCTGACTTGGGGTGATACCATATATGTTCAGGTGAAGAACACGCTGTTAACGTATCATCGTAGCACCAAAACGCAAGGGGATAACATTCGTATGATGGGAAACTACGACGAAAACACTCGCTTTGTACAGATCATTGTCGATAAGCGAGCCTTCCTGCTCTCCGGATACACACTCTTCTTCAGCGTGTTGGATTTGGAGTCCGGGCAGGTCACTAAATTGAGCGCACCTCCTTATGGATTAAATAATTATTATAATCAGGCGGCGAATATCTTACCTGTCATGCGCTATGACCGCGCTTATAACAAGATTTATGCAGCGATTCCTATTCGGTACTATCCTAACAATACAGCTTTAAATGGCTACGAATTAGCTGTGTATGATGTGGCCTCCAATACTTGGACATTGCTCAATCGAAACCCGGATTTCTGCAAAGCATCAAATAATTCGGGGAAAGGCTGTTTAATCGACTTTAACGAGGATACAGTCAAATTTGTCAGCAATATGGGACGTTCTTCCGGAGCGCCTTGGAGCTTTACCACCTCCAGAAACGCGTCCCCCAGCGGAGGGGTTTTTAATACAACAGAAACGATCTATACGCAATTGCGCGGAAACACGGACGGCCATGGCTCCAGCGCAACAATCGTGCAGACCGATGACAAAGTATTCGGCCTGCAGGGAAGCAAGCTCTTTACCTTCGATCTGTTCACGGGAGAGACCAGCGATGAGAGCCTGTTTGGAGCGGTCCCGGTTTCCAACAGCGGGAACTATCCGGCCGTGCAGGCCTATGGATGCAACTACTGCGATGGAAAGATGTGGTACTGCGACGGCCAGCGGCTGTTCTCGTTGGATTACGACTTGACTGTAAAACCGGACGGCCCTCTGGTGTGGAAAATTTTTAAGGGGCAGAAATACAGCGCTCCGGACCCGATCACACTGCATAAGCCTGACGGCAGCACTTTGGAGATCACCGCCGGACAGCAGGAAGCGGCCGCCGACATTGAAATCCACATCGGCGAGTATGACAACAACCAGACGGACAAATATCTGCTGATCGAGAATTGAGGTAAAAAGAATGTATACATACTTTAAGTTTGATGGGACGCAGACGGTAAACGGCGCCGCTCCGGAAACGATCATTCAAGCCTTCGGATGGACAAAGGACAAGCCGCTTTGGTTCATTGAGGTGGACGGAGAAATCCGTTATAACCTGGTCGGCAGCGAAGACGATGTGAAGGCGTTCATCGGGGAAGGCGAAGCTCCGCAGGAATAGGGACAAGTTGACCGGGAGCCGTCCCCATGGACGGCTCCCCTTGAAAGGAGACAGAATATGAGCCCGCGAAAAACGGATGGATGCACCTGGGAACAATGCGCATTTACATGGAGCGAGCTTGCTTTATCGGGAAGGAGCTGGGCGGAACTGGAAGTCTGCCAGCCCCGTCCGGAACCGGACCCGGATGCGGGGTACACCTGGGAGGACATTGAAAAGGCAAAACTGGACTGGCAGATGCTGACGGACAAGCAGCCGACCTGGCAGGAATGGCAGGAGTTTATCCCCGGCGGCAACTGGGAGGATTCACTCACCGTATCCGTGGCAGAAGGAGAGGCACTCGTTTTGCAGGTCAACGCCCTGAACGCGCCCGCGGCGCAGGGAATCACCTTCGTCATCGTATACGATCCCGCCGCGGTATCCTGGGAGGGCTTCCCGCAGGAGGACGTCGGCCTCGCGGTGAACAATCCCCTGCTCCCGGAGACGGCCTCGCATGAAAACGGGGAACTCAAGCTGCACTTCCCCATCGTGCCGGAAGAGCCGTGGACGGGGATTATCACCCTGCTGGGGTTCCACGCGAAAAAAGCCGGAGAGCTGACCTTTGCCCTTAAAGGAGGGACGTTATGACAACCTATGAAGACAACGGCAGCATGAACATGGAGCTTACGGAGGAAACGGGCGCACGGGAAGCGGCCGTTCCAATGGCCGCGGCCGCAAGCGACCGCGCCGAATACATCGACGCAATCCCCCGCGAGTACGTGGAGGCGCCCTACCACATCGCCTATAAGGGCAACGAAACCGTTTCCCTCAACAGCGGCGCCCTACAGCTCTCTTACACGGACGTCCACCTGCCGGGCTTAAACGGCTTCGACCTCGACGTGGTGCGGTCCTACGACTCCACCGCTTCGGGCGCCCAGTACGCCATCCCGGAAAAAACCGGTGGAAGCTGGTACGGCCAGGACGTCCGGCAATATACGGAGCTGCGCATGCGCTACATGTATTTCAAAAGCACGAGCGCAGTCGACGAACAGCGGGAGAGCAACGACTTCTCGAAAGACGATTACTATATTGAAAACTTGAAGGGTAAGCGCCTGAAAACCATCGCCCGCGCAAACGACCACTTCCTCAAGCTCTACGGCCTGGGATACGGCTGGCGGTTCAATTTCCCCTCCATTGAATACAGCGCACCCACAGAAATCATGGAGATTCAGGAAGGACTGCGCGGCACCATGTACCTGCACCTCGACGGCGGGCGCTCCATCACCATCGCCCGCAACTATGACAAAGACGTCTGGGAGTTTGAGGACTACGAGGAAAAGGACATTACGTTCTCTTATTCGGCCAGCCAGACGGTGGTAACCCACCGGAACGGCCGCAAGGACGTTTTCTCCGGCACCGAGGAGGATATCCGGCTCCAGTATATGGAGGATAAGTTCGGAAACCGGATCTCCTTTGGCTACACGAGCGGCCGCCTGAGCCGGATCACCGATACCATGGGGCGTGTTCTCAATCTGAAAGAGACCGTCTCGGGCAATGTGAAGACCTTCTACTGGCAGCAGGAGGAGACAGGGGATATCCTCTGCAAGTATACGGTGCAGGACAACCGGCTTATGGATGCGCGCGTCGTCATCAGGGAGGGCAGCGAGCGCGTCACGGCCTACGAGTACACCCCGAAGAGCGGGAATACCCGGCTGTTCCTGAAGACGAGCCAGTCGGCGGACGACGGCGTCGATATCACCTACCAACTCCTGACGGCCATCCGGCACCCCTCGGGCGCCCGGACGGAATATACCTATCAGGGGATCAGCCGTGATCTTCCGAGCTGCATGCACGGCACGGTCTACAGCTTTGCCGTCCAGGCGCGCAGGGACTACCCGAGCCCGGCCGACCGGACGACCGCGCTGCACGAAGAAACGTACAGCTTTGCGGTGGGCGAACTGGACCTGACGGACAAACAGGCCAAAAAGGTAGGAGTGAAAGGTTTCGGCGCACAGTACACCGCTGTTGCGACGGTGGAATACCTCAAGGGCGGGATTGCCGAAAAAAGGGTGGTCAGCAGCTTTGAAAGCAAGCACGGCATGCTTTCCACGGAGGAGACCTACCACATCATCTCCGGTGCGGCCAGACTCGTGGGCAGGCGGGAGATCAGGTACGAATTTGAAAACCGCGGCAAGCGCAAGCTGCCCGTCTCGGAGACGGATACGGTTTACGATCCGCAGGGCGGCGGCGCCCGGAGCAAGACGATGACCTGGGCCTACGACTCTAAGGACAATGTCACCGCATATACGGAGAACTATCCGCAGGACGCCGCCAACAACCAGAACGTCTCCTCGACCTACGATCTCTCCTACAGCCTCATGACCGGGAGGATTACGGCGAACACCTCCGGCACGATCCGGGAGGCTTACACGCTTACAAGCGACAAAAAACTCGTGACCGAGAAGCGGGTCTATGACAGCGACGTGCTCAAGGAGCGCGCCGCCTATGAATATGACGGACAGAATCGTCTGATCCGGGAGAAACGGTATTACGGCGATCCGCTGGATACCACGGAGGACTGCGCCGTCACCGAGTACGTTTACGGCCCCTACTCCCCCGAGCCCATCGAGGTACGGCTCCTCGGCGTGAAGGACGCAAACGGCAACCTGATTTCACCCACGGATGCGGCTGATGCGGCAGGCACCATCAAACAGAAGGCGGCGTTCGACTGGTACGGCCGCCAGACCTCCGCGACGGACGGAAACGGCCATACCTCCACGGTGGAATACGACGGTCTTAGCCGCAAGGTGAAGGAAACGAACCCGGACGGGACCTTCCGCACCGCCGAATACGACGACGCCAACAATCGCATCGCCACCGCGGACGAGGCGGGAAACCGTTCACGGCTCCAGTATACGCCGCTCGGCCGGATCGAACGGGAGTCCCTGCTGGACGGGGAGACGGAGATCCCGGTTGCCTCGTTTACATACGACCATCTGGAGCGCCTGACGGAACAGACGGCATACGGCGGGGACGGCACGGTCAAGAATCGCACCGCGCAGGTCTACGATCTCTACGACAACGTGATCTCCAGGACGTTGACGGACGCGGCGGGCAAGGAGCTCTATAAAGAGACCGCCGTCTATGAACCCGTCGTGGAGAGCAGGTATTCCCGCGTGACCAAAACGGTCGACGGGGACGCCGCCGCGCCTTCCGTCGTCACGCAGGCGACCAGCGACCAGCTCGGCCGTGTGGTGGAAGAGCGCGTGAAGGGGGCGGCGGATTCCGTCGTCGTCCACGGCTATGATAAGCTGGGCAACAAAGTCTCCACGATCGATCCCAACGGGAACGTCTCGAGATGGGAATACGACCACGCGGGCCGTGTGACAAAGGAGACAAACGCGGCAGGCAAGTCATCCCTCACGGCCTACGACGCGCTCGGGAACAAGGTCTCCACGACCGATCCCAAGGGAAACGCCACACTGTTTCACTACGACGCGGCAGGACGCCTCATCCGGCAGGAAGCGCCGTTTGAGGGGAGCGCCCGCGCGGTTTCGCGGTACTTCTATGACGCTGCGGGAAACGTCCTCAAACAGGAGGTACTGTGCGGCGCGCCGGACGAACCGGAGGCGTGGCGGAAGACCGAATACCGCTACGACAATCGGGACCGCGTCACGGATACGATCCTCTTCGAGGCGGACGGGAGCGAAAACCGCACGCGGTACGAATACGACGCCGTGGGCAACAAGGTCGCGGTGTACACCGGCATGCTCGGCGATTCCCCGGACGGCGCGGCAAAGACCACCTGCGAATATAACCGCTTCGGCAAGGTCGTCAAAATGGTGGACCCGCGCAGCAACGCGCTGCCGGCGGACGATCCGCTCCACCTTGTGGAGACCTGCGTCTATGACGCGGTGGGACGGCTCGTGAGCAAGACGGACCGCAATAAGAACACGACCGTCTATGTCTATGACGCGCTGGACCGCGTCCTCTCCGAGACGGTGACGGTGGATGGCGTCCCTGAGAGCATCTCCCACAGCTATACCAAGACGAACCAGAAGCTGTCCGACTCGAACGGTATGCTGGCGGTGACCTACCGCTACGACTCGCGGGGCCGCCTTGTGGAACAGGCGGAATTGGACGGCGTCGTCAAGAGCTTCGCCTACGACGCGGCGGGCAACCGCACAAGCTTTACCCTCACACGGAACGGCACGGTGGAGCTCTCTCTCGGCTATACCTATGACAGCCTCAACCGGCTGGCGGAGGTGAAGAAGGGGGAGGCGGTGATTGCGCGGTATTCCTACGACGACAACGGCAACCGGATCTCGCTGGAATACCCCGAGAGCGGCCTCACGACGGCGTATGCCTACAACGCCGCAAACCTCGTGATCTCGCTTGTCAATCAGCGCGGGGACACGGTGGTTTCCTCCTTCTCCTATGCCTACTATCTGGACGGTAACCAGAAGAGCAAAACCGGGGCGGACGGCAAGGTGACGGACTACGTCTATGACGGCATGGGCAGGCTCGCGCGGGAGAGCGAGGCGGAGGGCAATACGATTGTCTACGCCTACGACCGCTTCTCCAACCGCTCCAGCATGACGGTGACGGGCGGCGAGACCTACACGACCACCTATGGCTACCACCCGAACAACTGGCTGCTGACCGAGGAAAAGCGGGAGAAGGACACGGTGGAGACCTACCGTTACCGCTATGACGGCAACGGCAACCAAGTGTACCGGGAATGGAGCAGGACCGGTCCGGACGACGGGACGCCGCCGCGGGTGGGCTATGTGCCGAACGGCTTCCGCAGGGAACTTGCCACGCTGGAAATAAGAGGGTATAATGGATTTAACCAGATGGCATCCCTCTACGCGGACGGCGAGCGGACGGCCTATACCTACCGTCCGGACGGGCTTCGCTACGGCAAGACCTACGGAAGCGGCGCGGACGCGACGGGCGTTACCCACCTGTGGGACGGGCAGAACATCGTGGCGGAAGTCGGCGCGACGGGCGTCATCGTGGCGCGGTATCTGCGCGGCGCAAACCTGATTGCCCGCGAGCAGGACGGCGCGCTCCAGTACTACCTCCACAACGCCCACGGAGACGCGGTGCAGCGGACGGACGCGCTGGGCAACCTGCTGAAGAACTACCGGTACGACGCCTTTGGCAACGAAGAGAA